>CANGOY010000137.1 GCA_947455585.1 Comamonadaceae bacterium | reverse complement strand
TTCCATGTGGGCAAAGGTGACGAGCGCGAACAGGCCATGCGTTCTCGCGTGCAAGCTACGGGCTTGCCTATGATTTACGCGCATTTGGTGGGCGGCCAAGACGAGGTGGTGTTTGAAGGCCGCTCGTTCGCACTCAATGCCGATGGTGCGTTGGCCGCGCGTGCGCCTAGCTTTGAAGCGACCTCGTTTGTGGTGACTGTGACGCGAGGTGACGATGCGCCAAAGGGTCAGGGCATGGCGAATGCACAAACTTCGTCAAGCCGAGTTTCCGTCAAGCTTCATCTGTCTGGAGGCGTCGTTGAAGATGGTTCGCTAGAAGCCGACCTGTGGCACGCTCTCGTTTTGGGCGTGCGCGACTACATCGGCAAAAACGGTTTCCCCAGCGTGCTGCTGGGCTTGTCGGGCGGCATTGATTCTGCCTTGGTGCTGGCCATTGCGGTGGATGCCTTGGGTGCAGACAAGGTGCGCACGGTGATGATGCCGTCGCCCTACACAGCCGAAATCAGCTGGGTCGATGCCCGTGACATGGCCCAACGCATGGGCGTGCGTTACGACGAGGTGTCCATCGTGCCGGAGTTTGAGGCCTTCTTGAGCTCGCTCAAGGCCGACTTTGAAGGCACACAGATCGACACCACCGAAGAGAACATCCAAGCCCGCATTCGCGGCACGCTGCTGATGGCTTTGTCTAATAAATTTGGTGCCATCGTGCTGACCACAGGCAACAAGAGCGAAATGGCCACGGGTTATTGCACGCTGTACGGTGACATGGCCGGTGGTTTTGCTGTCATCAAAGACGTAGCCAAAACCTTGGTGTTCAAGCTGGCGCGTTGGCGCAATGCCCACGACCCCTATGGCACGGGCGCTGAGCCTATTCCTGAACGCATCATCACGCGCCCGCCCAGCGCTGAGCTGCGCCCCGACCAAACCGACCAAGACAGCTTACCGCCGTACGAGGTGTTGGACGAGATTGTGTCTCGCTTCATGGAAAACGACCAAAGCTCGGACGACATCATTGCGGCTGGCTTTGCCCGTGCAGATGTGGAGAAGGTGACCCGCCTGATTCGCATCAACGAGTACAAGCGCCGTCAATCTCCGGTGGGAATTCGCGTCACGCACCGAAGTTTCGGTAAAGATTGGCGTTATCCTATAACTAACAAGTTTCGCGCCTGAGAACAGGCCTTTTCATTGAATCTCAAGGACTCAAACCATGAAGCAAATCACAGCCGTTATCAAACCATTCAAACTCGAAGAAGTGCGCGAAGCATTGGCTGAGTGTGGTGTGACGGGGTTGACCGTGACCGAGGTCAAAGGTTTTGGTCGTCAAAAAGGCCACACTGAGTTGTACCGTGGCGCTGAGTACGTGGTTGACTTCTTGCCCAAGGTGAAGGTGGAAGTGACAGTCAAATCCGCTGATGTGGACAACTGCGTAGACGCCATCGTGCGCGCAGCTCGAACTGGCAAGATTGGTGACGGCAAAATTTTCATCACCGCTGTGGAGCGTGTGGTGCGCATTCGTACAGGCGAGTTGGACGAAACCGCGATTTAATTGCGCGACTGAAGTCTCGCGCTTCAAATGCAAAAGCCGCAGCCTGAAGGGGCCGCGGCTTTTTTGTTGGGTTTAGAGGCCAGCCAGCTTCGGCTCTGGCGCAAAGCCTGCGGTTTGTACCAGCTCTTGCAGCAAGGCCGTGGGTTCTGTGCCGCTACGAATCAAGCCCATTTGCCAGTCGTTCAAAAAGCCTTGGCTCACGCTGTTTTTTGCAAATGCCAGCAAGCCGTCGTAATAGCCTTGGGTGTTGAGCAAACCAATGGGCTTGTCGTGGTAGCCCAGTTGACGCCAAGTCCATACTTCAAAGAACTCTTCAAATGTGCCAATGCCACCTGGCAAGGCCAAAAACACATCGGCTCGTTCGGCCATCATGTGCTTGCGCTCGTGCATGGTGTCGACCACATGCAGCTCGGTACACGCGGTGCGTGTGTTTTCTTTGGTTTGTAGTGCTTTGGGAATGATGCCTACGACGCTACCGCCTGCGTCGGCAGTGGCTTGAGCCACGAGGCCCATCAAACCGTTGTTGCCGCCGCCGTACACCAGTTGGCCGTTGTGCTGGCCAATCCAAGTACCCACTTGGCGCGCCACCTCGGCGTAGGCGGGCAGGGCGCCGTTGCGTGAACCGCAGTAAACGCATACTGAAAAAGCAGGGGAGGTCATGGACGCTTTCAAGCGAAGTAGTTAGCGCGAATGGCTGCAGCCCAAACAGCAATGCACAGCAACAAGCTCAACAGCACGGCAGCGCTGCCTGTGTCTTTGGCCCGCTTGGCCAGCTCGTGCCACTCAGGGCCAATACGGTCAATGGCAGATTCGATGCCTGTGTTGAGCAGTTCAACCACCATGACCAGCACCACGGTGCCTGCCAGTAAAGCGGTTTCTTCCCATGTTTGACCCACGTAAAAAGCCAGTGGCAGCAACACGAATGCACCAATGGCTTCTTGACGAAAGGCTTTTTCATGCCATCCGGCTTTGAGTCCGCTGAGGGAGTAACCGAAGGCATGCCAAACGCGGTTCAAGCCGGTTCGGTTTTTTTGTGGATTTGCACTCATAGCTTGAACTGTAACGCTTAAGTTTTGGGCTCCGAAGGCTTGATGGGCGCTGCATTCACCAAGCGGGTGCCAGCTAAGGCGTCATGCCAATACTGTCGCTGTGGATGAAAGCGACTCAGCAAAGCCCAAACTGCGACCCATCCCAAAAACAACACGGCGGTTTCGCCGCCAGTGAGTGCGTAAGGCGCGAGGATGGCCAAGGGCGGAATGAACCAAATCCAGCTCAGCAGGTAGCGGACGAAGGCACGTTTTTGGGTGAGCGCTTGGCCGTGGACATCGACCACGCGGATGTGCCAAGTTTTCATGGCCAAGGTTTGGCCTTTTTGACCAAACCAAGTGAAATAAATACCGACCACCAAAAACAAAAAGGCTTGCAAACCGTGGCGATTGTCTAGCGCATGGCGCGACTGGCTGAGGGTGCTGAATAAGTAACCCGAGATGAACAGCACACCAAATAAAAGCAGGCCCTCGTAGAGCCAGCAAGCCATGCGGCGACGCAGGCTAGGTGCGGTCAACTCCGGTGTCATTGCGGTGTGACTGCACTTTCAGTGCTGGCGCTTGCCGGTGTGGTGCTGGTGAGTGGCGTTGGCAGCAAGGTGGTGGGGGCTGCTTGGTCTGAGGCGATGCGAGGCAAAGCCTTGTTGGTGCTGGCCAATGGCGGTGTGGTGAGCTTGGCGGGTGACACCGGTTTTGCAGCTGGCGCTGCGCCCATCACAGGTTGCGTGGGTTGCTGTGCCGCCAATTTTTGCTTGGCCTCAGGTGAAAGGGCTTGGTAGGCCTCCCACTTGGCTTTTTTGTCTTCTTGCAGCAGCTGTTTGGCATCTGCGTAGTTCAATCGCGCAGCGGAGCGTTGTTGAGGGCTTAGGGCAGCCCACTCACGCATACGGCCTTGCACGGTGGTTTGTTCGTCGGCCGAGAGCTGTCCGAAGTTTTGGGAGACAGCAAGCCATTTGCGCTTGTGTGGCTCGGTCATCGTTGGCCACAGTTGCGCCAATGGGGCGAGGGCTTGTTGTTGAGATTCTGCCAAATCCATCCACAAAGGACGACCGGGCAAGCTCGGTGCCACTTTGGCCGTTGCCAAAGGCGTTGTTTGTGCGCAAATAATTTCGCTGGACAGCATCCCAGCGCCACTCAACAAGAGTTGGGCGGCGAGTGTGATGGTGACCGAGCGTTGTAGCAGCATAGTTGCAGTTATTCTTTGGATTCGGCAGCAATCGGGTTCTTCAAGAATTGAAGAAAGCCGGGGTCTGCATAGGCGGCGGGGGGCAAGTCGTCAACGAGCAAGGCAGAGTCAATTTCTGCCAGTTCGTTGGCTCGGTCGTCATCCATGACGTTTTGAATCATTGCCAAACCAGCCACCAACGCAATCAATGGCAGCAGGGAGGCCAAGCGACTCCAAATGTTCAAGCCTTCGTCGCCTCCAAAGCTCAGCAAGGCAGTACCGTTTTGGTGAACCACGGCTGTGCTGGTTTGCAACTGAGTTTGTGGCTTCAAGCGAGCAGCAACGGCACGGGTGCGTGCGGCACGCAGACGCTCGGAAATGTCGTGGGGCAGGTCAAGGCTGGCTGAATTCAGACGTGCAGCAATACGCAAGCCAAATTCATCTTGGGTGTTTGCGGTAGGTGTCATGGTTGAATTCCTTTTTCTTTGAGCGCTTTGCTGAGCGCTAAAACAGCCCGAGAACAGTGAGTTTTAACGCTCCCCTCCGAGCAGCCCATGGCTGCAGCAGTCTCAGAAACGTCTAAGTCTTCCCAATAACGCAACAGGAAGGCTTCTCGTTGACGTGCTGGCAAATTTTGTATTTCTTCTTCAATATCATGCACCTTGGCGATGCTGGCGAAATTGTCTTCGGCGCTTTGAGTGGTTTGGCTGTCGTTATCGACGGCCAAGGCCTCTAAAAGGTCAAATTCACCATCGTCTTTGTCCGAATCGAAGTCACTGAAGTTGCTAAACAGCGCTCGGCGTGTTTTGTTGCGCCGAAACCAGTCAAGCGTGGTGTTTGACAAGATGCGGTGAAATAGCATGGGAAGCTCGGCAGCAGGCTTGTCGCCGTAGTGCTCGGCGAGTTTCATCATGCTGTCTTGCACGATGTCCAAAGCCGCTTCGTCATCCCGAACGTGGTAGACCGAACGTTTGAAGGCCCGCTTCTCAACGTTTTTCAGAAAGTCTGACAGTTCTTGTTCGGTGGCCACTAAGGTAGTTAGTTCAAGTTTGAATCGGGCGCGATTATGTCACTTGCCAAGGGTTTTTGTGTGCTTAAGACTGAATCTTCCAAAGGAAGGTGTCATAATCGCAGGCTGCAATTCGACAAAAAAGGCAAACGGGTCTGGGTCCGGCGCGAACCATGCGTCTATGGCTGAAGGTCCAAAGTTTCGATGCTGCCCCACAAGGGTTCGCCAAGAAGCACCCAAGGTTTTTCGTTGACGAAATTCACTCAGGTTAAAAGGTACAAAAATGGATAACACAAAGTCGGAATCGCATTCCGCAGCCGCCGCTGGCGGTCAAGCACAAGAACTGATGGGCGCCGAGATTCTCGTCAAAGCCCTGCAAGCCGAAAATGTCAAGCACATCTGGGGTTACCCTGGCGGCTCAGTTCTCTATATCTACGACGCGCTGTACAACCAAAACACGATTCAACACGTGCTGGTTCGTCACGAACAAGCGGCGGTTCACGCGGCTGACGGCTACGCCCGTGCCACGGGTGATGTGGGTGTTGCCTTGGTCACATCTGGCCCCGGTGCCACCAATGCCGTGACAGGGATTGCCACGGCGTACATGGACAGCATTCCTATGGTCATCATCACCGGTCAAGTGCCCACGCACGCGATTGGCCTGGATGCTTTCCAAGAGTGCGACACCATTGGTATCACACGCCCCATCGTTAAACATAATTTCTTGGTCAAAGACGTTCGTGACTTGGCTTTGACGCTGAAGAAAGCTTTCCATATCGCACGCAGCGGCCGTCCTGGTCCTGTGGTGGTGGACATTCCAAAAGACGTATCTTTCAAGAAGACCACGTACGAAGGCTACCCAGCTGAAGTGCAAATGCGCTCTTACAACCCTGTGCGCAAAGGCCATGGCGGTCAACTTCGCAAAGCCTTACAGCTGTTAATGGCTGCCAAGCGTCCCTACATCTATACCGGTGGCGGTGTGTTGTTAGGCAACGCTTCGCAAGAGCT
>CANGOY010000136.1 GCA_947455585.1 Comamonadaceae bacterium | reverse complement strand
GGCCGTGAGTTCCCCATGGACGATGCCGCGCGTGCGCTGTTTCGCAACCGTTGGCGCGAAATGCTCGATGGCGACCCGACCAAGAGCCGCATCTACAAAGACATTGGCAACGGCGTGGCCACCGCCGGTATTGAGTACTACCTACCTTTGTTCTTCGAAGAAACAGCCACGGTGTTTGACTACCTTGGCGCATCAGCCACCGTAGTGCTGCACGGTGACTTAGAGCCCGTGTTCCAACGCTTTTGGCAAGACACACAAGACCGCTATCGCTTGGTGCAAGGCGACCCCGAGCGCCCTGCGTTGCCACCAGCCAATTTGTTTTTAAGCGCCGAACAGTTTTATGCGTCGGCCAACAGCTACGCCCAATTTGCGCTGCGCCCGCATGTGACCGACGTGATTGATAACGCGTTTGCTCAAGCACTGCCCGACCTCACCGTGGTGCGCGGTGCGGCAGACCCGCTACAAAAGCTACAAGCTTACGCAGTAAAAACTGCCAACCGTTTGCTCATCTTGGCCGAGAGCGATGGCCGCCGCGAAAGCTTGCTCGACTTCTTGCGCTCGTCCAACGTCAGCCCGCCCGCGTTTGACTCGCTGGCCGAGTTTGAGGGCAGCGTCGAAAAAATCGGTATTGCCACGGCCGCATTGCAAGTCGGCTTTAGCTGGACCGAAGCGGGCCTTGACCTCATCACAGAGACCGAGCTGTTCGCCGTCGGCGCAACCACCCGCCGCCGCAAGAAACAAGAGCAGGTGAGCGATGTCGAAGCGCTCATCAAAGACTTGTCCGAACTCAACTTGGGCGACCCAGTGGTGCACAACGCCCACGGCATTGGCCGCTACCGTGGCCTCATCAACATGGACTTGGGCGAGAAGAACGCCGACGGCACACCCGCGCTACAAGAGTTCTTGCACCTCGAATACGCCGACAACGCCGTGCTCTATGTGCCGGTGAGCCAGCTGCATTTGATTGGTCGCTACACCGGCGTGAGCGCCGACGAAGCGCCGCTGCACAAACTCGGTTCGGCACAGTGGGACAAAGCCAAACGCCGCGCTGCCGAACAAGTGCGCGATGCCGCTGCCGAGTTGCTCAACATCTACGCGCGCCGCGCCGCACGCCAAGGCCACCCCTTCCGCTACTCACCACAAGACTACGAAACCTTCGCCAACGACTTTGGCTTTGAAGAAACCGCCGACCAACGCGCAGCCATCCACGCTGTCATGCAAGACATGATCAGCCCACGCCCCATGGACCGTTTGGTGTGTGGTGATGTGGGCTTTGGCAAAACCGAGGTGGCCCTGCGTGCCGCCTTTGTGGCCGTGACGGGTGGCAAACAAGTGGCCTTCTTAGCCCCCACAACATTGCTTGCCGAACAACACTACCAAACATTGGTGGACCGTTTCAGCAAGTGGCCCATCAAAATTGCGGAGATGAGCCGCTTCCGTTCGGCCAAAGAAATTACCGCTGCCGCCAAAGGTTTGGCTGAAGGCCAAGTCGACATCGTGGTGGGCACGCACAAGTTGCTCAGCGAGTCGGTCAAGTTCAAAGACCTGGGCCTGCTCATCATCGACGAAGAACACCGCTTTGGCGTGCGCCACAAAGAAGCCATGAAAGCCATGCGCGCAGAGGTGGATGTGCTCACGCTCACTGCCACGCCCATCCCCCGCACCTTGGGCATGGCCCTCGAAGGTCTGCGTGATTTGAGCGTCATTGCCACTGCGCCACAACGCCGCCTCGCCATCAAAACCTTTGTGCGCAACGAAGGCAATGGCGTGATTCGTGAAGCCGTGCTGCGCGAACTCAAACGTGGCGGCCAGTGCTATTTCTTGCACAACGATGTGGCCACCATCGAGAACCGCCGCGCCCAATTGGAAGAACTACTGCCTGAAGCCCGCATTGCAGTGGCCCACGGCCAAATGCCTGAGCGCGAACTCGAGCGCGTCATGCGCGACTTTGTGGCCCAGCGCTACAACATGCTGCTGTGCTCGACCATCATCGAGACTGGCATTGACGTGCCCAGCGCCAACACCATCATCATGAGCCGCGCCGACAAATTTGGTTTGGCACAGCTGCACCAGCTGCGCGGCCGCGTGGGCCGCAGCCACCACCAAGCCTATGCCTACCTCATGGTGCCCGACACACAGGGCCTGACCAAACAAGCTTCACAGCGCTTGGATGCGATTCAGCAAATGGAAGAACTTGGCTCTGGCTTTTACCTCGCCATGCACGACCTTGAAATTCGTGGCGCGGGTGAAGTGCTGGGCGAAAACCAGAGCGGCAACATGCTGGAAGTGGGCTTTCAGCTCTACAACGAAATGTTGTCTGAAGCCGTGCGAGCGTTGAAGAACGGCGAAGAGCCAGACTTGCTCAGCCCCTTGAGCGCCACCACCGAAATCAACCTGCACGCCCCTGCTCTGCTGCCCGACGACTACTGCGGCGATGTGCACCTGCGTTTGTCGTTCTACAAAAAATTGGCCACCGCCAAAACGGGAGACCAAATTGACGCGCTGCTGGAAGAAATCGTGGACCGCTTTGGCAAACTGCCCGCGCAAGCGCAAACCCTCATCGACGTGCACCGCCTGCGCGTGCAAGCCCGCAGCTATGGTGTGACCAAAGTAGACGCCGCACCCGGTGTGACGCACATCAGCTTCAAGCCCAACCCACCGTTTGATGCCATGCGCATCATCGAGCTGGTGCAAAAAAACAAGCACATCAAACTGGCGGGCAACGACCGCTTGCGCATCGAGCGTGAACTGCCCGAGCCGAAAGCCCGCGCGCAAATGGTGCGCGATGTGTTGCGATCGTTGGGTACGCCCAATGTGCCAGCAGCTAAAGCAGCTGAGACCCAGCCATAACGCACAGACTCACACGATAATTTTCTTATGACCACTGCCACCGAATTTGCACCCGGCCTTGCCATCCAAGGCTTCACCGCCCCCCTGAAACTCCAAGACTTCAAACTCATCGCGTTTGACATGGACTCGACGCTCATCAACATCGAGTGCATCGACGAAATTGCCGATGCCGCAGGCCGCAAGGCAGAGGTGGCGGCCATCACCGAAGCAGCGATGCGCGGTGAGATTACCGATTTCAAAGACAGCTTGCGCCGCCGTGTGGCGCTACTCAAAGGCGTGCCAGAAGCCGCCTTGCATGAGGTGTTTGAACAGCGCCTACGCTTGAACCCCGGCGCCAAAGCATTGGTGGACACCTGCAAAGCCCACGGTATGAAAGTGCTGTTGGTCAGCGGTGGCTTCACCTTCTTCGCCGACCGTGTGTGCAAGATGCTCAACATCGACTACGCCCGCAGCAACGTGCTGGCGATTGACAACGGCCACCTCACAGGCGATGTGGTCACGCAAGACTGGGGCGATATTTGCGACGGCGCAGAAAAGCGCAAGATGCTGCTGCACATCTGCGCGCAAATGGGCATCAGTCCCAAACAAGCCATTGCCATGGGCGATGGCGCGAACGATTTGCTGATGATGGGCGAAGCAGGCTTGTCAGTGGCGTACCACGCCAAACCCAAGGTGCGCGAGCAGGCGATGGTGGCCATCAACGAGGGTGGCTTAGACCGTTTGCTAGAAGTCGTTAAAAACTAATGATGCGGTCCGGAGGGATGCTGCTGAATGCATGCCACCGTGCGACACGCAACAAGCAGTTGACTTAGCGCAGCGCGTTGTAAATCGTTTGCGCCAACTCTTCCGAAATACCTTCCACCGTGCACAGGTCTGCCACGCTGGCATCGCCCACGCCGCGTGCACCACCAAAGCGCTGCAGCAACTTGGCGCGCTTCTTCGGTCCCACACCCGGAATTTCTTCTAACTTGCTGCCACCCACGCGCACTTTGGCGCGCGCGGCACGCATGCCGGTGATGGCAAAGCGGTGGGCCTCGTCGCGAATTTGAGCCACCAGCATCAACG
The DNA here is from genome assembly GCA_947455585.1 of Comamonadaceae bacterium. Classification (GTDB taxonomy): domain Bacteria; phylum Pseudomonadota; class Gammaproteobacteria; order Burkholderiales; family Burkholderiaceae_C; genus Limnohabitans. Next base: position 1,900 of record CANGOY010000136.1, on the reverse strand, counting down.
CGGCTGAATCACGGCCGAGGTAGACCTTCTCGCGCCCATCGGCAAACACCAGCTCTTCGAGGCCCACCTTGCGGCCCTCGCCTTTTTCCACGCCCACGATGCGTGAGAGGTCGAGCCCGAGGGACTCAAACACCTCACGCGCCATGCTCACCTGGCCTTTTCCGCCGTCAATCAATACAAGGTCGGGCAGCTTGCCCTCGCCAGCACGCACGGCCTCGGCCAGCTTGCTGTAACGACGCACCAGCACTTGGCGCATGGCGGCGTAATCGTCGCCACCGGTGATGCCGTCGATGTTGTAACGGCGGTATTCCGCGCTTTGCATTTTGTGGTGATGGAACACCACGCACGACGCCTGCGTAGACTCGCCCGAAGTGTGCGAAATGTCAAAGCACTCCACACGGAACTGCTCTAAATCTTCAGGCGCTAAATCGAGTGCATCCACCAGCGCACGCGTGCGCGCTTGTTGCGAGCCTTCTTCGGCCAACAAACGGGCCAGTTGAATGTCGGCGTTTTGTTGCGCCATTTCTAGCCAAACGCGACGTTGTTCGCGTGGGTTGTGCACGGCGGTTATCTTCACACCCGTTTGCTCGGTCAGCGCTTGCAGCAGTTCTTTGTCCACCGCATGGCTGGTGATGAGCGCGGGCGGCACAGGCACATCCAGATAGTGCTGGCTCAAAAACGCCTCTAGCACTTCAGCAGGCTCGGCGTCGTCCACATGCACAGGAAAGTAAGGCCTGTCACCCAAATGGCGGCCACCGCGCACCATGGCCAAGTTGACGCAGGCTTTGCCGCCCTGCACTTTGACGGCGAGGATGTCCACGTCTTGGTCGCCCACGGTGTCCACGGCTTGTTGGTGCAGCACTTTGGAGAGCGCGCTCATTTGGTTGCGCAGCTCGGCGGCTTGTTCAAACTCCAACTTCTCGGCGTGGGCCATCATGCGGGCTTCGACGTTGGACATCACCTCTTGCGTTTCGCCGCGCAACAAGCGCATGGCGCTGTCCACATCGCGCTGGTAGTCAGGCACAGAAATCAGGCCCACGCATGGCCCCGAGCAACGCTTGATTTGATACAGCAAACATGGGCGCGTGCGGTTGTTGAACACCGTGTCTTCACAGGTGCGCAAGCGAAACACTTTTTGCAACAGCTGAATGGCTTCGCGCACCGCCCACACGCTGGGGTATGGACCAAAGTAGTCGTGACGTTTGTCCACCGCGCCGCGGTAGTACACAACGCGGGGCACTTGCTGGGGGTTCACGCTCAGGTGGTTGACCGTATTGGGATTGGCTGTGCTCGATTTGGCCATGTCAACTTGCAATGAAGCCTGCTTTGCAGCGTCATCGACCTTCATAGCAACACCACGCGTCATCTTCAAATACGGGTAACTCTTGTCGTCCCGAAACAAGATGTTGTACTTGGGCTTGAGCGTTTTGATGAGGTTGTTTTCCAGCAGCAGCGCTTCAGCCTCTGAGCGCACTACCGTGGTTTCCATACGCACAATCTTGGTCACCATGTGGCCAATGCGTGTGCCACCGTGGTCTTTTTGGAAATAGCTGGTCACCCGCTTCTTCAGGTTGATGGCTTTACCCACGTACAGCACCTGCTCTTGCGCATCGAAGTAGCGGTACACACCGGGCAACGCAGGCAAGCTGGCCACCAGCTCTAACAGCTCGGGCGGGTGGCGAGGCGCTGCATTTTCTGGCGTGGCGTCTGAAGAAGTTTTGGACATGCCCGTATTGTGGACAATCTGAGGCGTGAAATCCGATACCCATTCATCACCCAGCCTGCGTTGGGATATTTTTTGTCGCGTCATCGACAACCATGGCGACCTTGGCGTGTGCTGGCGGCTGTGCGTTGATCTCGCACAGCGCGACCACACTGTGCGCTTGTGGGTGGACGATGC
>CANGOY010000135.1 GCA_947455585.1 Comamonadaceae bacterium | reverse complement strand
AGGGCTAACAAAGGAGCCGCATGGGCAATACGAGAGCGAACACGTTCGAGCAAGTTATGGTGAGCTGCATCATACGCGCGGTTTAAAGCAGTACCAAAGGCTACATCATCAGCCGAGCCATGGCTCTTAAACACGATACCGTTCAGGCCCAACAGCGCTGCACCGTTGTAACGGCGGTGGTCGACCCTGTCTTTGAAGTCAGAAAGCACAGGATAAGCAAAGATGCCTGTGATTTTCGTGAAGATGTTGTGCGTAAACGAATTTTTAAGCGTTTCACTGATCTTATGAGCCAAGCCTTCACTGGCTTTCAGGGCCACATTGCCAACAAAGCCATCACACACGATCAAGTTGACCGTACCTTGGTAAATGTCATTACCTTCGACATTGCCCACAAAATTCAAATCACCAGAGTTAGCCGCAGTTCGCAGCAGTTCACCTGTTTTTTTGATAACTTCGTTACCTTTGATGTCTTCTTCACCAATATTCAACAAGCCTACAGTGGGGCTTTCAATGTTGTCGAGCACCGACACCAAGGCCGATCCCATGACAGCAAACTGCAACAAATGCTGAGGCGTGCAATCCACGTTAGCGCCCAAATCGAGCATGGTCGTGCCGCCGCCTTTGAAGTCGGGCATGCGACCGGCGATGGCTGGGCGGTCAATGCCGTCGATGGTTTTGAGCACATAACGAGCGATAGCCATCAAAGCGCCCGTGTTACCAGCAGATACCACCGCTTGAGCGGCACCGCTCTTGACTTGCTCAATCGCCACACGCATGGACGAATCTTTTTTGCGACGCAAGGCCACTTCGATGGGGTCGTCCATGGCCACCACTTCGGAGGCCGCGACCACTTGAGCGCGAGGGTGAGAGAAAGACGACAGCGCGTCGGGCAGACCCACCAGCAACAGCTTGGCGTCTGGGTGCGTGTCTAAGAAACGGCGACAGGCCACCAGCGTGACACGCGGGCCATGGTCGCCACCCATGCAATCAACAGCAAGAGTGGTCATGCAGGTTTCTTCTCGTCAAAAAAACAAAAGCCCGAGGCGCCAAAGACAGCCACGGGCCAATGAAGAATGAAGTAATTAAGCTTCAGACTTGGTCTTCAACACTTTGCGACCACGGTAAAAACCAGTGGGGCTGATGTGATGACGCAAGTGGATTTCACCAGTCGTTGGCTCAACGGCTGTACCGGGAGCTGTCAACGCTGTGTGCGAATTGTGCATGCCGCGCTTGGAAGGAGATTTTTTGTTTTGTTGAACAGCCATGATCGGCTCCTGGAACTAAATGTGGGTTAACCGTTGGGCCACAAACCAACCAAAGGTCAGCGTGACACGAAGCCTAAGATTATAGCCCAACTCCTTGGGTCTTAGTGCTTGCGCGTTTTGAGCGACGCCAGCACGGCAAATGGGTTGGGTTTGACCTCAGCCAAGATGGCCTCTTCTTCTTGCGAAGTTGGTGCCTGCTCACTCAAGCACGCAGGATGCATGGGCACCAAAGGCAAGCTCATCAGCAGCTCGTCCTCAATCAATGCCATCAAATCGAAGCTGTCCTCCATGACCAACAGGTCTTCATCAGACTCGTCGTCTTCGGCCAAGGCGGTCGCTTCGTCGGCCACAAAGCGGAAGTCTTGCTCAATTAGCAACTCTACCGGCACGGGGTGCAAGCAGCGCTGGCAGGTCAAAGGCACGGTGGATTTGGCTTCCAAGTGCAACCAGGCGTCGTCTTTGCCGCGCTGCTCGGGGTCAATGGCGCCTTGCGCTGACCATGACACATGGCCCGTCACCTCGCCGCTGCAGTCTGCGACCAAGCGCTCAAACTCTGCCACGGGTGTGTCGCCCTCAAGGTGCATTTGCGCTTTGGCAAAGGCTTTGACATCGAGGGCGTGAAGGTTCTTTGGTGTTTGCATGCGCGCCAGTGTAAGAGAATCCACCCATGTCTATTGCACAACGCGCCCTGATTTTGGGCTCTACCTCCCGATACCGCCGCGAACTACTTGAGCGTTTGCGCGTTCCTTTTGACGTGGTCAGCCCCGATGTGGACGAAACGCCACTATCAGGCGAAGCCCCACACGCCCTTGCAACCCGTTTGGCTTTGGCCAAAGCCAAAGCCGTAGCCGCGCTTCACCCCAGCGCGGTGGTGATTGGCTCAGACCAAGTGGCTGACCTCAACGGCGAACCCTTGGGCAAGCCTGGTACACATGAACGTGCGGTAGTCCAACTGCAACGCATGCGTGGCCAAACCGTGGTGTTTCAAACCGCGGTGTCCGTGGTCTGCATGGACAGCCAGTTTGAACAAACCGAACTCGCCCAAATCAAGGTTCGCTTTCGCGACCTGAGCGATGCCGAAATTGAAGCTTACTTGCGCGCCGAAGAACCTTACGACTGCGCCGGAAGCGCCAAGAGCGAAGGCCTAGGCATTGCCCTGCTCGACGCCATCGACAACGACGACCCCACCGCCCTCATTGGACTACCGATGATTCGCACCGCCCGCCTCCTGCGTGCCGCGGGAATTGACTTGTTAGGAGCCATGAAGCCATGACCGCAACCACGCAAAAAGGCACGCTTTACCTCGTGCCCACCCCGCTCGACTTTGGCTGCGACACCCAAGCCCCCATCACCGATGTGCTGCCGCAAGAAACCCTGCGCGTCGCCGCTGGTGTGACGCATTGGATTACCGAAAACGCCAAAAGCACGCGCGCCTTCTTAAAGCGGGTCGATGCCCATGTGCCGCTGGCCAAAACCATTCAAGAAAACACCATCACCGAGCTGCCCCGCGAGGTGCACAAAAAAGGCGACCACACGGGTGAGTTTGATGCCAAGCCAATGCTCAAAGCAGCCTTGGCTGGCCACGATGTGGGCTTGGTCAGCGAAGCAGGCATGCCTGCGGTGGCTGACCCCGGCTCATCGGTGGTGCGCGCCGCGCATGAGCTGGGCATTCGCGTGGTGCCGCTGGTCGGCCCCGTGTCGCTGCTGCTGGCCTTGGCCGCCAGTGGTTTGAACGGCCAAAACTTTGCGTTTGTGGGCTACTTGCCGCAAGACGCTACGGCACGCACGCAGCGTTTGCGCGAACTGGAAAACCTCGCAGCCAAACACGGCCAAACGCAAATGTTCATTGAAACGCCTTACCGCAACCAAGCCTTGTGGGAAGCCTTGGTCAACGGCCTGCAAGGCAACACCCGCTTGGCACGCGCCAGCGGCTTGACCATGGCCAGCATGCAAGTGCAATGCAAAACTGTGCAGGCATGGCGCAGTGTGAGCAAGGCGCAAATCTCAGGTGAGCCGACAGTATTTTTGATTGGCAAGTAAGACTCAGTTTGCCGACGAATCACCATGAGAAAAGGCTCCTCTCGGAGCCTTTTTCTTTGGCACGGCGGCGAACTTAATCGTTCGCGTCCATCGACCTAGCAACGCACATCAACGCACGGCAGGCATGGTTTGCATCGCACGCACAGCGCCTTCACCCATGGCTGCGCCAAAGCGCTTGGCCAAACGCTCAGCCACGTTTTCGTGGCGGGTGTAGTCGATGATGTCTTCGGCTTTCACAATTTCGCGGGCCACGTAGTCCAGGTTGCCTAAGCCATCGGCCAGGCCGAGGTCTACGGCTTGTTCACCACTCCAGAACAAACCGCTGAACAACTCTGGCGTTTCTTTCAGGCGCTTGCCACGGCCATCGCGCACCACTTGGATGAACTGCTGGTGAATTTGGTCCAGCAAAGTTTGTGCGTGGGCACGTTGGTTTTTGGTTTGTGGGCTGAAGGGGTCTAAGAAACCTTTGTTGACACCAGCGGTCATCAGGCGGCGCTCCACGCCGAGCTTGTCCATCAAACCGGTAAAGCCAAAACCATCCATCAGCACGCCAATGCTGCCCACGATGCTGGCCTTATCCACATAAATCTCATCCGCTGCCACAGCGATGTAATAAGCCGCCGAAGCACACGACTCTTCCACCACGGCGTACACCGGCTTTTTGTGCTTTTCTTTCAAGCGGCGAATTTCGTCGTTGATGATGCCGGCTTGCACAGGGCTGCCACCGGGCGAGTTGATTTGCAACACCACGGCTTGTGAGCCTTCGTCTTCAAACGCAGCGCGCAAAGCGGTTACCACCCACTCGGCGCTGGCATCGGCCCCATCGGCAATTTCGCCTTTGATGGCGACCACAGCGGTGTGTGGCTGGCTGGGGCTAGAACCGCCCATGCCGCCTTTGTGTGCGCCCGTCCAAAGCAAAACAATAACCAACGCCAACCACGCAAAGCGGAAAAAGATGCGCCAGCGGCGGCTGGCACGTTGCTCGGCCAATGTGGCAAATGCCAAACGCTCTAAGGTGTCGCGCTCCCACACCGTTTTGTGGCTGGGATTTTCGGGGTTTGCGTGATGTTCAGACATATCAGTAGCTTTTCACAAATTAATCTAGAAATTCGAAAGGTTTCAAGTTGTACGCAGTATGCCAGTGGACAACGCCATCGGACTCAGAGAGGCCAATTTTCACCAAGCCGCCACGGCAGGGGCCGCCTGCACATTCACCTGTGTCTGGCGCGTATTCAGCGCCGTGGGTGGCGCACAGCAGCCAGCGGCCTGATGCGTCAAAAAATTGGTCAGGCTGAAAGTCCATCTCCATCGCCACATGGGTGCAGCGGTTGAGGTAAGCATGAGGCTGGCCTTCAAAACGAATGGCAAAGGCGCGGCAGGTTTGACCCGCAAATACCACGTCAAACGGCACGGCTCGGCCACCTTCGGCCAAGTCAACGCTGTTGCACAAGGGCATCACTTGAGAAGCAAAGTCAGTCATGGCCATCAAGCGTTGGCTAACAACCAGTCGTGCAACTCCTTCACAGAGTGCGCGATGAATCGTGGGTTCAAGGGTTCAAACTGGCCGTGGTCGTGCGCGCCGTAGCTCACACCCACACTGGCGCAGCCCGCATTCACGGCCATTTGCAGGTCGTGGGTGGTGTCGCCAATCATCAAGGTGCGCTCGGGCTCCACGCCAAACTCGCGCATCAGCTCGTGCAGCATGCGTGGGTGGGGCTTGCCTGCAGTTTCATCCGCCGTGCGCGAGCCATCGAACACGCCTTTGAGTTCGGCGGTATGCAAGGCATCGTCCAAACCGCGGCGGCTTTTGCCTGTGGCCACCGTCAACCAATGGTGGCGTTCGCGCAAAGCGGCCAGTAAAGGCAACACGCCGTCAAACAAGGCAATGTCGTTGGCATGCTTCATGTAATGGAAACGGTAGCGCTCACCCAACAGCGGGTATTTGTCTTGCGGCACATCAGGCGCGGCGTGAGCCAGTGCCTGCATGAGCGCCATGCCAATCACATAAGAAGCAGCCTCGTCCGTGGGCTTGGCCCCACCCACATCCACCACCGCAGCTTGAATGCAACGGGTGATGATTTGCGTGGAGTCAAACAGCGTGCCGTCCCAGTCGAAGGCAATCAAATCAAACTGGCGCGGGCGTGTGGTCATACGTCGAGGTGCGGTTGAATGATGGGCGGCTGAATGCCGTCCACAAAGTTTTTCAGCTCTGGCGGCAGCGGCGCTTGCAGGCTGACGGGGCGGTGGCTTTGCGGATGCTGGAACTTGAGCTGCCACGCGTGCAAGAACATGCGCTTGAGGCCCATTTTGTGCAGCAGTTTGTTGTGTTCAAAGTCGCCGTATTTGTCGTCACCCGCAATCGGGTGGCCTTGGCTGGCCAAGTGCACACGAATTTGGTGGGTGCGGCCGGTTTTGATGGTCACTTCCAGCAAGGTATAAGGCCCCACGGTACGGGCTACGCGCACCAGCGTGATGGAGCGCATGCCGTTCGGGTCATCTTTATCGACCACTTTGACACGACGTTCGCCCTCACCCACCCCATTT
>CANGOY010000134.1 GCA_947455585.1 Comamonadaceae bacterium | reverse complement strand
TAATTTTTTAGTTTGTAAAAGGGAAAAATCATGTTCAACAAAGGACAACTCTCGGGCCTGATGAAGCAAGCCCAGGCCATGCAAGAAAACCTGAAAAAGGCGCAAGACGAATTGGCGTTCGTTGAAGTCACAGGCGAATCTGGTTCAGGTTTGGTCAAAGTTTTGATGACTTGCAAACACGATGTCAAACGCATCACCATCGACCCAAGCCTGTTGGCCGACGACAAAGACATGCTCGAAGACTTGGTGGCTGCCGCCTTCAACGACGCCGTGCGCAAAGCTGCTGAAACCAGCGAAGCCAAGATGAGCAAGCTCACCGCTGGTTTGCCGCCTGGCCTGAAGCTGCCGTTCTAAATGAGCGACTCGTCTGTGCTGGAAGGCCTGATTCAGGCCCTGCGCCGTTTGCCTGGCGTGGGGGTGAAGTCGGCCTCGCGCATGGCGTACCACCTGCTGCAGCATGACCGTGAGGGGGCGGAGATGATTTCTCAGGCCCTGCACCAAGCTGCAGCCCAAGTGCAGCACTGCGAGCGCTGTCACACCTTCACCACCCAGCCTGTGTGCGACACCTGTTTGGACGAGGGGCGCGACACCACCCGCTTGTGCGTGGTTGAAACGCCGGCCGACCAATCGGCGGTAGAGCGCACAGCAGCTTACAAGGGTCAGTACTTTGTGTTGATGGGACGCATCAGTCCCTTGGATGGTTTTGGCCCTAAAGACATTGGCTTGCAAAAACTCATCGACCGTGCCAGCGATGGTGTGGTGAAAGAAGTCATCTTGGCCACCAACTTCACCGCCGAGGGGGAAGCCACCGCCCATGTGCTGGGCGAGGCACTCAAGAAGCGCGGCGTGCAAGTGACGCGCCTAGCCCGTGGCGTGCCTGTGGGCAGTGAGTTGGAGTATGTGGACTTGGGCACCATTGCCCATGCGTTGGTGGACCGGCGCGACGCTTAAAAGGCAAGGGGCAAAGCCTGCCGTTTTACTTCTTGGCGACCTTGGTGTCGCCTTTTTTATCGCCCTTAGCAGACGCTTGTTTTTTCCCAGCGCCTTTGCTGTCTTTGGCAGATGCCAGCTTAGTGCCCTTGGCATTTTTACCACCTTTAGCTGCGGCTTTGCGTTTGGCCACAGCTTCAGGTGACAAATCGAGTTTGCCGTTGTCCGCCACTTGGGCGGTCACGTCACCCAACATGCTGGCACTGCGCGGCACCAACAGGGCCGAGCCTGCTTTGATGACCATGCGGGGCGGGATGTTGTTGATGGCGCGAAAGTCGGCTTCGCTCATGTTCACGCGCTTGGCGGCATCAGCCACTTTCATGGTGGAGGGCGCAATCCACGCGGTCCATGTAGCCATGCGGCCCAAGGTAGAGGCTTCGTAGTTGCGCTGGAACACTTCGGCGTTGTCCCACGGTAGCAAGATATTGGGCGAGCCCGCAGCCAGCAGCACAGGGCGGTGGGCCGAAGGGTTCAAGGCTTTGAAATCATCCAATGAAATGTCAGCCAATTTGGCTGCCACGCTCACGTCCATATCGCGAGGCAGAGGCACGCTTTGAAAGTAGGGGTGGTTGGGAATGCTGGGCAGTGTGATGCTGTAAGCGGGCGGGTTGCCCACGATGTTTTTCATGGCCTGCAGCTTGGGCACATACATGCGTGTTTCCATGGGCATATTCAGGTCGGTGTAGCCTGTGGGCAAGCCAGCGCGCTGGTTGCGAGTGATGGCTTTGCGCACATTGCCTTCACCCCAGTTGTAGGCGGCCAAGGCCAAGTGCCAGTCACCAAACATTTTGTGCAGACGCTCTAGGTAGTCAAGCGCGGCACGCGTGGAGGCTTGCACATCGCGGCGGTCGTCGCGAAAGGCGTTTTGCTTGAGGTCAAAACTCTTGCCGGTGGCTGGCATGAATTGCCACATGCCACTGGCTCGCGCGCCTGACACCGCTTGCGGGTTGAAGGCGCTCTCAATAAAGGGGAGCAAGGCTAACTCGGTGGGCATCTTGCGCGCTTCGAGTTCTTCAACGATGTGATACAGGTATTTGTTTGAACGCTCCGTCATGCGGCCCAAATAATCGGGCTTGGCGGCATACCACTGCGTGCGGTCATTGGCCAAGTCACCTTCTAGGTCTGGCATTTGATAGCCCTTGCGGATGCGTTCCCACAAGTCGTTGGGCAAGTTCAGTTGTGACACGCCATCGCGTTTGACGTTACCTTTGGCAATGGGACTCAGAACACCCGTGTTGGTGTTTTGTCCTGGTTCGGAGAGGTTGGCACAACCCGTGAGCAAGGCAAGGCTAAGACTGAAAACGGCAAATAGAAATCTCATTTGAAATCGTTCTTCCATTCACGAAGGGCGGCAAACACAGCCACGTCGTTGGTTTGTTCGAGCGCTGAGAGTCCAGCGTGTTGTGCAACAGCGTGTCGCACACGGGGGTGTCGAGCCCGTAAAAACGGGTTGATTTGCAATTCGGTGGCCAACTGGGCGGGTAGGGTGGGAACACCTTGAGCCCTGAGTTGTTGGCAGTGTGCTGCGTAGGTTTGCAAGTCGGTGTTGCTGGGTTCTACGGCGAGCGCAAATCGCAAGTTAGAGAGAGTGTACTCGTGGGCGCAGCACACCCGAGTCGATGCGGGGAGTGAGGCTAAAAGATCTAATGACGCCAGCATTTGCGCGGGTGTGCCTTCAAAAATGCGCCCGCAGCCGCCAGAAAACAAGGTGTCGCCGCAAAACAGTATTGGGCTGGGCGTGGCGCTGGGTAAAAAGTAAGCCACATGGCCAGCCGTGTGGCCCGGCACGTCCTGCACTTGCACGGTTTGGCCTAGCAGTTCGAGACAGTCGCCTTGCGTGACAGGGGTGAAGGGCGCAGGCACGTCTTCGCGGGCGGGACCAAACACTTGTGCGCCCGTGGCGAGGTGCAATTCGCGCACGCCACCCACATGGTCGGCGTGGTGGTGGGTCACTAGAATGGCGTCAAGTTTCAGCCCATCTTTGGCCAATGCTTGCAACACAGGCGCAGCGTCACCCGGGTCGACCACCACGGCCATCAGGTCCTGTTGCCACAACCACAGGTAGTTGTCAGAAAACGCGGGCAGTGCAATCAGCTTCATGTCATCCACACCTTTAAAAAACGATAGTTTGCCTGACTGGCTGGCGTCCCCCGCTGGCCAGTATTTGTGCGCGTGGGAGCAAACCTATTTAGACCGAGCTGTGGCCGATGTGTTTGGCTTTCATGCCTTGCAACTTGGCTTTCCTGCGCTCGATGCTTTGCAAGCCAACCGCATGCCGCACCGTTGGCTGGGCTGCGACGCCCACCCCGAACCTTGGCCCTTGGGCCGCGAGGTAGTGCTGACCAATTACGAAGCCTTGCCTTTTGCCAGCGCCAGTTTGGATTTGCTGGTGTTGCCCCACACGCTGGAGCTGAGCTACGACCCACACGCCACCTTGCGCGAAGTCGAGCGCGTGCTGGTGCCCGAGGGGCGCGTGGTGATTTGTGGCTTCAACCCCAACAGCCTGTGGGGCATCCGTAAAAGTTGCAAACGTGGTTTTGCAGAAGTGGGCGATTTCATTGGCCAACGTCGCTTGCGCGATTGGCTGCAACTGTTGAGCTTTGAAGTGGAGTCGACCAGCTTTGGTTGCTATCGGCCTGCCGTGAAAACTGAGCGCTGGTTACAGCGCTTGGATTGGATGGACGAGGCGGGTGTGCGTTGGTGGCCCATCTTGGGTGCGGTCTACGGCATGGTGGCGGTCAAGCGCGTGCAGGGTATGCGCCTGATGTCGCCCGCATGGAAAAAAGCGGTGCCGCGTGCCGCGGTGGTGGCGACGACGGCTTCAAGCACAGCCAACAACACCGCATCAAAAGGAATGGAATGAACACGGTAGAAATTTACACAGACGGCGCCTGCAAGGGCAACCCTGGCCCTGGCGGCTGGGGCGCATTGCTGCGCTCGCCATCGGGCCAAGAAAAAGAGTTGTTTGGCGGCGAGCTGGGCACAACCAACAACCGCATGGAATTGCTGGCTGTGATTGAGGCCTTACGCGCTTTGAAGCGCCCTTGTGTGGTGGCTTTGTATTTAGACAGTGAATACGTGCGCAAAGGCATCACCGAGTGGATTCATGGCTGGAAAGCCCGGGGTTGGCGCACCGCGGCCAAGCAACCCGTGAAGAACTCCGACCTTTGGCAGCAGCTCGATGCGCTCACCCATCAAGGCGACCACGACATCGTGTGGCATTGGGTCAAGGGCCATGCGGGCCATGTGGACAACGAGCGGGCTGATGGCTTGGCTAACCGAGGTGTGGAGTTGGTCCTGTCTGCTAAGTGACACTTTCTGTGAAGCTGTTGTAAAGGTTTCTCTTTGATGGGCTCTCGTAGGGCTGTACAGCGGCTTAAAGCGGGTGTAACTGGTACATTGCCTGCTGTTGTCAATATACGCACACAGAATTTTTGCTCGCTATGAAATACAAGTCTAAAAAAGTCACCCAAAAGAGTTTGATTTGGGCAGCCGTTGCGCTTGCTCTGGCCGGTGGTACTGCCAAATATTTTTGGCCAGCTGACAATGCACAGGCCAAATCGGCGGTGCAAACGGTGACCACGTTTGTGGTTGAGCAACGTGACTTCCCCGTGGTCTTAGACGCCACCGGCAGCACGGTGGCTGCCAACATCGTTGACATTCGTCCGCAAGTGACGAACGTGGTGGGCAAGGTTCATATCAAAGAAGGCCAAATGGTCAAAGCGGGTGACATGCTGATTAGCTTGGACGACCGTGCAGACCGCGCCAATTACGACAAAGCGCAAGCTACCGCAGACGATGCCCAGCGTCAACTCAACCGCGCTGAAGAGCTGCTGCGTCAACAGTTTGTGGCGCAAGGTGCGGTCGACACCGCACGTGCCAATGCGCAAGCGGCCCAAGCCGCTGCGCGTGCGGCTCAAGCAGCCCTGAGCTATGACAACATTCGCTCGCCCATCACGGGTCGTGCAGGCATCATCAACGTGTTTCCTGGCGCATTGGTGCAGCCCGGCAACACGGTGTCTACGAGCACCACCGCGACGACAACCACCACCCAAGGCGCGATGGTCACCATCACGCAGTTGAACCCCATGAACGTGCAGTTCACCGTGCCAGAAAGTGCTTTGCCCGCTTTGTTTGCCGCGCAGCAAGCAGGCCAAACGCCCATCATTAGCTTCCAAATGGGCGACGGCAAAAAGCGTGAAGGCAAGGTCTATGTGATTGACAACCAAGTCGACCAAGCCATTGGTGCTGTGAAGGTCAAAGCCGTGGTGGACAACACCGACCACACCTTGATTCCTGGCCAGTTCGTGCGTTTGCAAGTGCAGGCCGGTCAATTCAAAGACGTGTTGGTGGTGCCCTCCCAAGCCGTGGTGACGAACGCCCGAGGCGACCAAGTGTTTGTGGTCGATGCGGAAAACACAGTGAGCATGAAGCCCGTCAAAGTACAAACGCAAAGCCAAGGCTTTGCGGTCATCACTGGCATCAATGCAGGTGACAAGGTGGTGGTGGAAGGCAAACAAAACTTGCGCCCCAATGGCAAAGTGAAAGAGGCTGCTGCCAAAGGCGAAGCCAAGGCTGAAGCTAAGCCTGAAACCAAAGCCGAAGCACAAAAATGACGATTTCAGAACTCTGCATTCGTCGTCCTGTAATGACGATTTTGCTGTCCATGGCAACCGTGGTGGCGGGTGTCATTGCGTACACCAAAATTCCCGTGGCTGCACTGCCCAGCTTTAACAGCCCGGTCATTCAGGTGTCGGCGACGCTGTCTGGCGCCAGCCCTGAAAACATGGCCTCGTCAGTGGCCTTGCCCTTGGAGAAAGAGTTCTCCACGATTGACGGTATCACCGTCATCAGCTCAACCAACTTCTTGAGCACCACCAGCATCAC
>CANGOY010000133.1 GCA_947455585.1 Comamonadaceae bacterium | reverse complement strand
GAGGGGTGTTTTCTGGCGCCATGAGTGGGTCGATACAATGCTTTTCATTCTATGCGTTGACGAAAGAAATACTGTGGCTAATACCTGGATGTGTCTGATTTGTGGATGGATTTACGACGAAGAGGCCGGCGCGCCTGAGCACGGCATTGCCGCTGGCACCGCGTGGGCTGATGTGCCCATGAACTGGACCTGCCCCGAGTGCGGCGCACGCAAAGAAGACTTTGAAATGGTGCAAATCTAATCACCATGCAAGTACGCGGGCAATTTGAAACCCACGTGCTGGCCTTGCTGCGCCAGCGCCCAACGGTGGATTTGCAGGCTGCGCGCGAGCTAGAGCTACTTTGCCAGCGTCAGCTATACGCTGAAACACTGACTGGCTGGCGCACTTTTTGGTCGCTGGCCACCCACTTTTTTGAAGGCCTGCGTTTGGCCCCCAACCGCAGCATTGAAGAGCCCGAGGCCAGCGCGGCCTCGCAGGTGCTGAGTGGTTTGCAGCTGCGCGAGCAGTTCAACGAACACGACAAGCCTGTGGAAGACAGCCTGCAAGTCATCAACCACCTGCTGTTTTTAGAGCAGGCCGATGTGATTTCGCAGCGCTTAGTGAGCATCCTTAACGATTGGTCTGAGTCGCCCGAGTCTGACTTGCCCACCGAAGCCCAGCTGGACGTGCAAAGCATGGCCCAGCTCGCGCAAGACGTGCAGCTGACGGCGGTGCAACAAGTGGCCGATTCATTGGCCGTGCAACTGGCCCGCCTGCGCGCCAAGCGCGTGGCCGACGACATCAAAACCAGCCTGAGCGGCGCCCAAGAAGTGAGCCGCTTGCTGCAACACTTCGCGGTGGGCAGCATGCGCGAGCCGCAGGCGAATGTGTTGGCGGCACTCAGAGGCGAGTAAGCCTTATTTCACCTTCTTCACCACCGCATACCGCTCCAGCGTGAGCGTGCGTGCCTCGGCGTGGTCCACAACGGGCCTTGGGTAATCGCGCCCTAGCACCAAACCCGCTTCGTCTAGTTCGATTGGCTTGGCCAACCATGGTGCATGGATGGCTTTGTTGTTGAGCTTGGCCAGCGCAGGCACATAGCGGCGAATGAACTTGCCTTCAGGGTCAAACTTCTCGCTTTGGTTGGTTGGATTGAAGATGCGAAAGTAGGGCTGCGCATCGCAGCCGCTAGAACTGGCCCACTGCCAGCCGCCGTTGTTGGCAGCGAGGTCAAAGTCGTTCAGGTGCTCGGCAAAGTAGTGCTCGCCCCAGCGCCAATCGATGCCAAGGTCTTTGGTCAAAAAGCTGGCCACCACCATGCGCAGGCGGTTGTGCATGTAGCCGGTTTGGTTGATTTGCGCCATGGCTGCATCGACCAACGGGTAGCCGGTGCGGCCTTCGCACCACGCGGCAAACAACTCTTTGGCATGCTTGTGGTGGTCCCATTTGATGTCGTTGTACTCGGGCTTGAACGCACCCGTCACTACACGTGGGTGGTGGTGCAAGATTTGGTGATAAAAATCGCGCCACACCAGCTCAGACAGCCAGACCTCGGCACCGGCGGAGCCCACCAACATGCGCTTGTACGCGGTCGATGCCAGCTGGCGAATCGACACCGTGCCAAAGCGCAAATGCACGCCCAAGTAGCTGGGGCCTTTGATGGCGGGGAAGTTGCGGGTTTCGTCGTACTTGTCCATGCGGTCGAAGAAGTCTTCAAACAAGGCCAAGCCGCCGGGGCTGCCGGTGGGTACGTGCAGACTGCTGAGGTTGGTGGCTTCAAAGCCAATCTCGGCCAAGCTAGGCACGGGAAGTTGGTAGGCCTTTGGCCGTGCGGCCAGCGCTTTGATGTATTTGCCCACAGGGTAGGACTTCAAATAAAAGTCATTCACCTTTTGCAGCCACGCGTTTTTGTAGGGCGTGAACACGCCGTAGGGCTTGCCCATTTGGGTCAGCACCTCGCTGCGTTCAAAAATGACGTGGTCTTTGAAGGTTTGAAAACCAATACCAAAGTTGGCTAAGCCGCCGCGCACTTGGGCATCGCGTGCCAGTGAATCGGGCTCGTCGTCGTGGTTGGCAAACACCTCTTGCACGCTCAACTCGTGGGCCAAGCGTGGCACTTCGTCAGCAGCCACGGCGTGGCGCACGATGAGGCCAGCATCCGCTTGGCCAGCCACGGCGTGCAACTCGGCGTCCAGCGCCACGAGCGACTCGCGGATGAACTCCACTCGGCGGTCCGCGCGGGGCAGGCTGTCCAAAATGGCTTTGTCAAACACGAACACGCAATGGACTTGTTTGCAGCTTTTGAGCGCGTGAAACAGCGCCGCGTTGTCAAACGCGCGCAGGTCGCGACGGAACCACATCAAACCTTTGTCCACGTGTGGCAAATGGTGTGCAGATTTAGACGACTGGCTAGGCATGTTCACCCTTTAAAATTGGCATATGACCGCTGATTCTCTCTCCATCAACCTGACGCATCATTTTTTGATTGCCATGCCCAGTTTGGAAGATGAGACTTTTGCCAAAAGCGTGGTCTATGTGTGCGAGCACAGCGAACGCGGTGCGATGGGCTTGGTCATCAACAAACCCAGCGACTTGTCGATGGAAGGTTTGTTTGAAAAAGTCGACCTGCCCCTGCACCGCCAAGACTTGATGAACGCTCCCGTGCTGCAAGGCGGCCCCGTCCACACTGAGCGCGGCTTTGTGTTGCACGATGCATTGTGGAGCCATGAGGTAGAGCAAGCGGGTGATGTGGTTGCACCGTTGGCGCAAGAAACAGCGCAACCCTCTGTGCCCGAAGTTCAAGCCGCTGCTGATACCGAGAATGATTTCGCTCAAGAGCAAGCGACAGAAGCGGCCCAAGAAGCCGCAGCCTTGAGCGCCGTGAGCGACAAAGAATCGGTTTACGCCTCCACCATGACCATTCCCGGTGGCCTAGAGATGACCACCTCTAAAGACGTGCTCGAAGCCTTGTCGATTGGCGCAGGCCCCAAGCGTGTGTTGATTTCGCTGGGCTATTCGGCGTGGGGTGAAGGCCAGTTGGAGTCGGAGTTGGCAGAGAACAGCTGGCTCACCGTGGGCGCAGACATGGCCGTGATTTTTGACACACCCGTGGAGCAACGCTACGCACGGGCGATGAAGCTGCTTGGCTTAGAGCCTTGGATGCTGTCCAACGAAGTGGGGCACTCATGAGTGAACAAGCCGCACCTTTGGCCTCAGCACCTAAGCCCGCCGTGCCAGCGCACTTTCAATCTTTTCTCGCGTTTGACTTCGGTGTCAAACGCACTGGCGTGGCTTATGGCAGCCGCTTGCTGCGCGAAGCACAACCGCAAGCCACGGTCAATGCCGAAGGCGATGCCCGTTGGGCGCTCATCACCCAACGCATTGCCGAGTGGCAGCCCGACGCGCTGGTGGTGGGCGTGCCTTATCACCCTGACGGTGCGGCACACGAGAACACGGCCAAGGCCAAAAAATTTGCACGCCAACTCAACGGGCGCTTCAACCTGCCTGTGTTTGAAGTAGACGAGCGTTACAGCACTACCGAAGCCCACAGTCAGGGCGCCAAAGATGCAGATGCTGCATCGGCCTGCATCATCCTCAATCAATTTTTTCGAGAGAACTTATGAGTACCCACGGAAACCTCATGCTGGACGCGGAGAGCTTGTACACCGAGCTGCTCAAAGGCGTGCGCAGCATGCTCACGCCCACCACACGTTTGGTGGGCATCACCTCGGGTGGTGCTTGGCTCGCAGCGCGTTTGCAAAAAGATTTGAAGCTTGAAGGCGAAGCTGGCAGTATTTCGTCAGCCATGCACCGCGACGACTTTGCGCAACGCGGTTTGGCCGATGGCGGCCAAACCAAGCTGCCCTTTGAAGTGAACGGCGCACACCTCATCGTGCTGGACGACGTGCTCTACACCGGCCGCACCATTCGCGCCGTGCTCAACGAGTTGTTCGATTACGGACGTCCTGCCAATGTGCAGTTGGCTGTGTTGGTGGACCGCGGTGGCCGCGAGCTGCCCATTCAGGCCGACTACGCCGCAGCCCGTGTGGCATTGCCTGCCACCCAATCGCTGGCGCTGACCAAAGATGACAACGGCCAATTTAATTTTTCAGTCGAGAGCGAATAAAGGCGAGACATGCTCTACAAACGCAACCCCCAACTCAATAAAAACGGCGAGCTGATTCACCTGCTCTCCACCGAAGGTTTGTCGCGCAATATCTTGACGCACATCCTCGACACCGCAGCCAACTTCGTCTCGGTCAACGACCGCGAAGTGAAGAAGGTGCCTTTGCTGCGCGGCAAGAGCGTGTTCAACTTGTTCTTCGAAAACAGCACACGCACACGCACCACGTTTGAAATTGCCGCCACGCGTTTGTCGGCAGACGTGTTCAACCTCGACATCGCGCGTTCATCCGCTGCCAAGGGCGAGTCGCTGCTCGACACCATTGCCAACCTGAGTGCTATGGCTGCTGATATTTTTGTGGTCCGCCACAGCGAGTCGGGTGCGCCTTACCTGATTGCCGAACACGTCGCGCCCCATGTGCACGTGGTCAACGCCGGTGACGGCCGCCACGCACACCCCACGCAGGGTTTGCTGGACATGTACACCATCCGTCATTACAAAGGCGACTTTGCCAACCTCACGGTGGCCATCGTTGGCGACGTGCTGCACTCGCGTGTGGCGCGTTCGGACATTCACGCGCTCACCACACTCGGCTGCGCTGAGGTGCGTGTGGTGGGCCCCAAAACTTTGGTGCCCAGCGATTTGTCGGCCATGGGTGTGAAGGTGTTCAACAACCTCGAAGAAGGCATCAAGGGCTGCGATGTGGTCATCATGCTGCGCTTGCAAAACGAACGCATGAGCGGCGCGTTGTTGCCCTCGAGCCAAGAGTATTTCAAATCGTTTGGCCTCACGCAAGAGAAGCTGCAACTGGCCAAGCCCGATGCCATCGTCATGCACCCCGGTCCCATCAACCGTGGTGTGGAGATTGAATCTGCTGTGGTCGATGGGCCGCAAAGTGTCATCTTGTCGCAGGTGACGTTTGGTATTGCTGTGCGTATGGCCGTGATGTCTATCGTGGCGGGGAATGAAGCATGAACATCCTGATTCAAAACGGTCGTGTCATTGACCCAGCCTCTGGCTTTGACCACACCGCCGATGTCGCGGTGGCTGATGGCCACATCGTGGCCATCGCTAAGACGGGCGAAAAATTACCTGCCAACTTTAAAGCTGAACAAACCATTGACGCCAAGGGCTGCATCGTCGCCCCCGGCTTGGTTGACTTGCAAGTGCGCTTGCGCGAACCCGGCTACGAACACGAAGGCATGCTAGCCTCCGAGCTCACCGCCGCTGTGGCCGGTGGTGTGACCAGCCTCGTGTGCCCACCCGACACCGACCCCGTGTTGGACGAGCCAGGCCTGATTGAAATGTTGAAGTTCCGCGCAGAAAAATTACACCGCGCTCGCGTGTTCCCGCTGGGTGCACTGACCCGTGGTTTGAAAGGCGAAGTGCTGACCGAAATGTCAGACCTCACCGACGCAGGCTGCGTGGGCTTTAGTCAAGCTGAAGTGCCGTTGGAAAACACCCAAGTATTGCAACGCGCTTTGCAATACGCCGCCACCTTTGGCTACACCGTGTGGCTGCGCCCCCAAGACATGCATTTGGGCAAAGGCGTGGCCGCCAGTGGTGCACTTGCCACCCGTTTGGGTTTGAGCGGCGTGCCTGTGGCCGCAGAGACCATTGCCTTGCACACCATTTTTGCGCTCATGCGCGCTACCCGCGCACGCGTGCACCTGTGCCGCATCTCCAGTGCCGAAGGCGTGGAGTTGGTGCGTGCAGCTAAGAAAGAAGGCTTGGCAGTGACGGCTGACGTGAGCATCAATTCACTGCACCTGAGCGACCACGACATTGGCTACTTCGATAGCCGCGCACGCGTGACGCCAGTGCTGCG
>CANGOY010000132.1 GCA_947455585.1 Comamonadaceae bacterium | reverse complement strand
TTGTCACCATTCGCGCACAAACGTGTGACGGTGATGTGCAAGGTGTCGACCATGCCATGTCTGAAGCGTTTTCCATCATGTCTCGCATCAGTCACGCGATGAGCGCGCACCAGGCTGACTCCGACCTGGGGCGCATGTCCAAAGCATGCCCAGGCGAGGTGCTGACGTTGGATGCAGAAACAGTACGCGTCATTCGTGCCGCCCAACATTGGACAACGCTGAGTGGTGGCGCCTTTAACCCGTGCAGCGCAGGCCAAACACTGTCTCGGCGCAACTTACGCCCAGGCATCACGGGGGATGCGATGGGCTCGCTTCGTGACATCACCCTTTGCTCTGACACCGATGTCCGCTTGGCACAACCGGTCCAGCTGGACTTTGGAGGAGTTGCCAAAGGCTACGCGGTCGACCGCGCCATCGAAACCCTTTATGCACAAGGCCTGCGCGAGGCCTTGGTGAATGCTGGCGGCGACTTGCGCGCCATGGGCGAGCACCGTTGGCCCATCGATGTGCGCCATGCCCATGAGACCTTGATGGATGGCCGGTTGCGTCAAAAACGATGGGTGCGTCAACACGCATTGGCCACCTCGGTGGCAGGCGCATTGAATCCTGAATTTGTCTTTTCTCGTGCGCATCAAAAGCCCAAGTGGAAAAGCGTGACGGTCCAGGCCCACACCTGCTTGGCTGCCGATGTGTTGACCAAATGGGCCATGCAATCCAGCCTGCTCTGCCCCGATTTACGCGCTGCGCTGCGTGAAAATGGAGGCCGTATGTGGAGAACGCCATGAAAAAAACAAAGCATCTGGCAGGCTGGGGGCGAGCCACCTTCTTGCTCATGGCCGCAGTGTGTCTGTTATTGTTCGTCACTGGTGTGGTGATGTTTGTGCTGCCTGTGTCTGAGTTGCTTGAGATGACGCCAACGCAAGCTTCATGGCGTCATGCAGCGGGCGTGGTCCACGGTGTCTCGACCTGGTTGTTTTGCATCATGTGCGGCCGAGGCGTTTGGCCGCATGTGCGTGTGATGTGGCACAAGCAAAGTGAAACCATGAAGTGGGCACTAGGCCTGATGAATTTGGTGTTGCTTGCAGTCATCGCTTTGGGTGGTTTGGCCTTGCTTTACGGCAGCCCTGACCTGCACGACTGGGCATCACCGCTGCACTTTTGGATGGGCGCCGTGTGCCCCTTGGTTTTTTTGGCACATACGTGGCGCAGATTCATTCCGTCAAAATTCGAACAAAATTTATGAAAGAACACACCGTGGATATGGACAAATATTCTTCGCAGCTGAAAGGCAAAGGGCTGAAAGTCACCAGCCCTCGCATCACGGTTTTAGAAATTTTTAACCAGAGTGAGTCCAGGCATCTTTCCGCAGAAGATGTTTACAAAAAAGTGCTCGAGCACGAGGGCGACATCGGCCTTGCCACGGTCTACCGCGTATTAACGCAATTTGCAGATGCCGGCATTTTGGTGGCGACCAACTTTGAAACTGGCAAAACCACCTTTGAGTTGAACGAAGGCGGTCACCATGACCATTTGGTGTGTTTGAGCTGCGGGTCCGTGGTCGAGTTTCATGACGAGGAAGTTGAGTCGCGACAAGAAGCCATTGCTAAGAAACACGGCTTCAAATTGATCAACCACTCCATGTCGCTGTATGGGCTTTGCTCTAAGCCTGAATGCGCTTCATCTGCGCCGTAAAGGCTACCTCAATCGCTCTCATTGAGACAAACAATCACCAACCGGTGGTTTCTTGGCTAACATTCACGTCAATGAGATTTACTCATTCGATAGTTTTTAACAACCACCCAAAGGAAACCACATGTCTTTGATCAACACACAAGTTCAGCCTTTCAAAAACCAAGCCTTCCACAATGGCAAGTTCATCGAAGTGACCGAAGCCACACTCAAAGGCAAGTGGAACGTGTTCATCTTCATGCCAGCCGCTTTCACCTTCAACTGCCCCACAGAAATCGAAGACGCTGCTGACAACTACGCAGCTTTCCAAAAGGCCGGCGCTGAGGTGTACATCATCACCACCGACACCCACTTCTCACACAAAGTGTGGCACGAGACTTCACCCGCTGTGGGCAAAGCCAAGTTCCCATTGATCGGCGACCCCACACACAAGTTGACACGCGCTTTTGGCGTGCACATCGAAGAAGACGGCTTAGCCTTGCGCGGCACCTTCGTGATCAACCCAGAAGGCATGATCAAAACCATGGAAGTCCATTCCAACGAAATCGCTCGCGACGTGTCTGAGACATTGCGCAAGTTGACTGCTGCTCAATACACCGCCGCTAACCCAGGCCAAGTGTGCCCAGCGAAGTGGAAAGAAGGCGCGAAGACTTTGGCTCCTTCCATCGACTTGGTCGGCAAGATCTAATTTTTAGATCACGTCCTGCTAGCGCAGGTCGTTGAGCGCAGCGCACATTGGCTCACCAGCGTGCGCTGTACTCAACGAACCCCACCCCAATTAACCACCAAGGTCAGCGCCACAAGCGCATGGCCTAGGGTCTTTGCACCCTGAAACAGGAGAACACCATGCTCGACGACACACTCAAAGCCCAGCTTCAACAATACCTTGGCATGCTGCGACAGCCCATCCGCTTGGTCGCCTCACTCGACGACAGCGAAACCGGCAAAGACATGGGCGAGTTGCTCAACACCATCGTCGGGCTGTCTGACAAAGTCACGCTCGACACCTCGGGCACGGATGCACGCAAGCCTTCATTTGCTGTGGTGCGCGAAGGTGAAACACAAGGCGTGCGCTTTGCAGGCTTGCCTCTGGGCCATGAGTTCACCTCGTTGGTGTTGGCCCTGTTATGGACCGGTGGCCACCCACCCAAGGTGGAACAAGATGTGATTGACAGCATCAAGGGCTTAACTCCTGTTGATGGGGGCGACTTCAACTTTGAGGTCTACATGTCTCTAAGCTGCCACAACTGCCCAGACGTGGTGCAAGCCCTCTCGCTCATGGCCATCGTCAACCCCAAGGTCAAGACCGTGGTGATCGAAGGCGGCGCGTTCCAGAAGGAAGTGGAAGAGCGCCAAATCATGGCTGTGCCCATGGTGTTCTTGAACGGCCAAGTGTTTGGCTCAGGCCGCATGAGTGTGGAAGAAATCGTGGCCAAGCTCGACACGAACGCCGCAGCCCGCGACGCCGTGAAGATGAGCGAGAAAGCCCCTTACGACGTATTGATTGTGGGCGGTGGCCCTGCCGGTGCAGCTGCTGCTGTGTATGCCGCCCGCAAAGGCATCCGCGTGGGTATTGCCGCTGAGCGCTTTGGCGGTCAGTTGAACGACACCATGTCGATTGAAAACTACATCTCAGTGCTCGAAACCAACGGCCCCAAACTCGCCGCAGACCTCGAAGCCCAAGTGCATCACTACGGCGTGGACATCATGAACATGCAACGCGCCAGCAAAATTGTGCCTGCCGAACAAACCGGTGGCATGACCGAAGTGCACCTAGAAAACGGCGGCGTGCTCAAAGCCAAGAGCGTCATCTTGTCTACCGGCGCGCGTTGGCGCAACGTGAACGTGCCCGGCGAAACCGAGTACAAAAACAAAGGCGTGGCCTACTGCCCGCATTGCGACGGCCCATTGTTCAAAGGCAAGCGCGTGTCTGTGATTGGCGGCGGTAACTCAGGTGTAGAAGCCGCCATTGACTTGGCGGGCTTGGTCGAGCATGTCACCTTGATTGAGTTTGCCGACCAACTCAAAGCCGATGCGGTGTTGGTCAACAAGCTCAAGAGCTTGCCCAACGTGACCATTCATGCCAACGCGCAAACCACCGAAATCACAGGCGAAGGCGGCAAGGTCAATGGCCTGAGCTACAAAGACCGCGCCACAGACACTGTGCACCACATTGAGCTGGAAGGCGTATTCGTGCAAATCGGTTTGGTGCCCAACACCGAGTTCTTGAAAGGCACCTTGGAGCTGAGCAAGTTTGGCGAAATCGTGATTGATGCCAAAGGCCACACCAGCATGCCCGGCGTGTTTGCGGCGGGTGACTGCACCACTGTGCCGTACAAGCAAATCATCATCGCAGCGGGCGAAGGCTCAAAGGCAGCTTTGTCCGCGTTTGATTACTTGATTCGCCAGTAAGCTAAACATCACTTGGACTCAGATGCCGCTGGCTTAATCGTCAGCAGCTCTGGGTCCACTTGGTTTTCTACGCGGTGCGGCTCTTGCACGGGCTTAGGACCGAGGCCCAAAAAACTCAAGCGACCATCGTTCCACAACCAAAACAACAGGTTGATGGCGGCCAAGGCGTAGACCACATTGCGCAGTAAGAATTTCGATTTCATAAAACCACCTTTGTTTGTTGAATTGGCACTAAACCGGCCGCACGCTCACCTCTGAGCTGCTGATGGCCTCTTGGCCTTGTTCGGTGTCCACCAGCATCGCGCCCGTGGCGTCTACGCCCCTTGCCACGCCATGACGACCGTCGCTCAAAGTCACGGGCAAGTTGTGCAACGCATCGCGCGCATTGAACGCATGTTGCAGAGGCGCAAAGCCCGTACGCTCAAACGCCAGCAAAGTGGCTAGCAAAGGCTCGGCCACCTTCATCAAGGCCTCGGGGGCGGTAACGCCGCTTTGCAAGTCTTGCAGGCCCAATGGCGCGGTCGACAGGCCCTCGGCCACAGGCGGGGCAATGTTGATGCCCACGCCCACCACGCAATACCTTCCTTGGTCGCTGCTGTAGCTCATGCCTGTGGGCAAGGCGGTCTCAATCAAGATGCCCGCCAACTTGCCCCAGCCTGTGGGTGTATCAGGACGCCTCACCCACAAGTCATTAGGCCACTTCAAACGCACACCCAGCTCACCCTGCGGGTCTAGGCTGCGCGCCAGCGACAGGCCCACGGCCAACGAGAGGCCCGACCAGTCAGCAGGTTTGAGCATGAGTCCCAAAGAGAAAGTCAGCGCATGGCCCACCTCACCATGCCAAGGGCGGCCTAGGCGACCACGTCCAGCAGTTTGGGTTTCGGCCACCAACAGCACAGGTTCGGTCTGGCCCGCGCGGGCGCGGCACATCAGCTCGGTGTTGGTGGAGTCAATCTCTGGCAGCACCTCGACCGTCAAGCCTGGCTGCAAAGCAGCCATCGCGAGCCAGAGGTCTTCAGCGGGCCAAATCATGCGGCTCAGGCCTTGTTAGATTTGGCCTTGTCGGCTTTCTTGGCCGACTTCTTTTTGTCATCTTTGGCTGGTTTGCTTTTTGACTTGTCCGCCTTTTTTGCTTTGGGCTTTGCGTCTTTCGGAAATTCAGACGTGGACGACAGCAAAGTGCCACGGCACTTTTTAGCGCCGCACCAGCACGGGTATTCGAGCTTGAGCTCTTGGGTCATGGGCGCGTCGATGACCAAGCCATAGTCGTAGTTCAGCTCTTCGCCAGCCTTGATGTCGCGGATGGCTTTGATGAACACACGGCCGTTTTCTTCATCAGGCTCGCAGCTGGGCTTGCACGAATGGTTGATCCAACGTGACGAGTTGCCGCCGTACTTGGCGTCAATCACATGCTTTTCGTCGATGTGAAAGTAAAACGTGTGGTTGGGGTCGGTGGGGTCATGCGGGTGGCGGCGCAGCGCCTCTTTCCAGCTGATGATCTCGCCCACGTACTCAATGATGGTTTCGCCCTTGGCAAAATCGGTCAGTGCAAAAACGCCTTTGCCGTGCACGCCCGAGCGGCGGGTTTGAATGCGGCGACCTTTGATGGGCGCGGGGGTTGGGGCGATAGATTTTTTGGACACTGCGTTTTTCTGTTAACTTTGTTACGTACGCATGTGCGTGCGCGCACATGGGCGCGCGTGCGCACGCGAGAGAACGAATTGTAGTGGTCAGTTTTTAAGGAACTTTGAAATGAGCAAAACCCTCGTGATTGCCGAAAAACCTTCGGTCGCGCAAGACATCGTGCGCGCACTCACGCCTGTGGCGGGGAAGTTCGA
>CANGOY010000131.1 GCA_947455585.1 Comamonadaceae bacterium | reverse complement strand
GTCAAGTGGATGGTTGGCTCGTTGTCCAACAGTGCGGCGTCACCTGTGGCCAAGGCCACGCCGTTGACTTGCAAGGCGCCGCGAATGAGGTGCACATAGGCTTTGCGGCCAGCGGCAATGTTCAAAGTGGCGGCTTCGTCACCGTCAAACAAGCCTGCATACAAAGCAGCGTCCGCATGAATCTTCACCACGCCGCCTTCAGGTGCCGCAATGCGGCTGAGTGCGCCGCGCTTAGACACAGGCGGCACTTGCTTTTGCTCATAGCTGGCAGGAATGCCGCGCACATTGGGCTCAATCCAAATTTGAAAGAAGTGCGTGGTCTCGTCTGGTGCGTGGTTGAACTCGCTGTGCTGCACACCATTGCCTGCGCTCATGCGTTGCACGTCGCCAGGTGGAATGCCCTTGACATTGCCCATGCTGTCTTTGTGAGCCAAATTGCCCGTCAAAACGTAGCTGATGATTTCCATGTCGCGGTGACCGTGCGTGCCAAAGCCCGTGCCCGGCGCAATGCGGTCTTCGTTGATGACGCGCAAATTGCCCCAGCCCATGAACTCGGGGTTGTAGTAATTGGCAAACGAAAAGCTGTGAAACGACTTGAGCCAGCCGTGGTCGGCGTAGCCTCGGTCTTGTGATTTGCGAATGGTCAACATGGCGTGGTCTCCTGTTTTATCTTGACATCAACTTTAGGCCCACACCCCACTTTTGCCATGCATGGCATTTGATGGCATCATTCAAATTATTTGAACGATTAAAGCCTGATTGCATGACTTCTCCCCGTGACGTTCTCACCCCCGATTCGCTGTCCATGCTGCATGCGATTGAAAAAGCGGGCAGCTTTGCTGCTGCCGCACGCGCACTAGGCCTGGTGCCCAGCGCCCTCACCTACCGCGTGCGCCAAATGGAAGATGCGCTCGATGTGCTGCTGTTTGACCGCAGCTCGCGGCGAGCCTTGCTCACCGCCGCCGGCCGTGAACTGCTGCGCGAAGGCGCACGCCTGTTGGCCGACATGGATGCCATTGCCAACCGAGTCAAGCGCGTGGCCACCGGCTGGGAAAGCCAGTTCACCATTTCAGTGGACGGCATCATCGACCGCACCACCATGATGGAATTGTGCGAAGCCTTCATGGGTTTGAACGCGCCTACGCGCCTGAAGCTGCGTGACGAAACGCTCACGGGCACGCTTGAAGCGCTCACCAGCGGTCAAGCCGACTTAGCGCTGGGCATTGCAGGCACCGTCAGCGAAAGCGGCACAACGTCGGGCATTCACAGCCACACGCTTGGACCCATGCGCTTTGTGTTTGCCATGGCACCGCACCACCCGCTGGCCCAAGCACCAGAGCCTTTAACCGATGCACTCATCGGCCAACACCGCGCCGTGGCCGTGGCCGATTCGGTGCAGCGCGGTGCAGGCGTGACCATTGGTTTGCTGCCCGGCCAGGACGTGTTCACCGTGTCCAATATGCACAGCAAAATTGAAGCGCAAGTGCGCGGCCTAGGCGTGGGCTTTGTGCCAGAGCTGATGGTGCAGCCCTTGATTGACCAAGGCGTGTTGGTCGTGCGCGAGGTGGATCGCCCGCGACGTGTGGCCCAACTCAGTTACGCTTGGCGCATCCCCGATGGCAGCGAGGGCGAGCGCGGTGGGCGCGCTTTGCAGTGGTGGCTCAAACAACTCAAGAGCACCACCACACGCTCTGCGCTATTGGTGAACCCCCGACCAAATTAGCCCGCAGGAAGGTGTAGAGTGCAACCATGACCTTAAACATCGCCATCATCGGAGCCGGCATTGCTGGCATCACCGCAGCCCGCACTTTGGCCAAAGCTGGCCACCATGTGCATGTATTTGAAAAGAGCCGAGGTGCAGGCGGACGCATGTCCACCCGCGACAGCAACTTCGGCACGTTTGACCACGGCGCCCAATACTTCACCGTGCGCGACCCGCGCTTCTCACTCGCCATCCAAGCAGTGCCCGGCACCACAGAGATTTGCCGCCCATGGAGTGCTAACGCCGTGCGCGTGCTTGACCCTCTAGGCCACGTGTTTGAGGCCGCACGCGCCACCAAAGACGCGCACTTTGTGGCCAAGCCCGGCATGAACGCCTTGGTGCGTCACTGGGCCGAGCCTTTGGGCGACGCCGTGACCTACAACACCCAAGTCAACCGCCTTGAGCGTGTGGCCAAAGGGCTATGGACATTGCACACCGTCAACAGCACATCGGGCAAAGAAGTGGCGCAAAAGCATGCAGGCTTTGACCATGTGTTACTGGCCATTCCTTCGGTGCAAGCCGAGAACTTGCTCAAAGCCTCCGGCAAAGAAGCTGCCAACGCGCAATGGCTCAAAGCCATGGACGCGGTGGATGTGGCACCTTGCTGGACATTGATGCTCGCATTCCCCAACGCCACGCAACCCAACTTGCACATTGGCCCTCAGTGGAACGCGGCGCGCAGCATTCACCACCGCATTGCATGGTTGGCTCGCGAGTCGTCCAAGCCAGGCCGCGGCAAGGTCGAGCGCTGGACCGTTCAAGCCAGCGCTGCTTGGTCAACCGAACACATCACCGACACCGAAGCCCGCGTGAAAGCCAAACTCTTGCGTGCATTTGCAGAGCTCACAGGCATCCGTGCAGAGCCTGCTCATGTGCAAACGCACCGTTGGCTCTACGCTAAGACCACTAAGCCACTCGGTGTGTCGCACCAGTACAACCCAGCCAATGGCTTGGGTACGTGTGGCGACTGGCACTTGGGTCACCGCGTGGAAGATGCGTTTGTCTCTGGCCTTGAACTTGCATTGGCGGTTTGCCAATCCGCCAAGCGTTTGTAATTGCCGTACGTCGGTCGATTCGCGCCCTCCCCCACGGGCCCGCTGCATGCGGGCTCGCTCGTTGCTGCCCTTGCCAGTTGGTTAGACGCTCGTGCCCACGGCGGCCAATGGCTGGTGCGCATCGAAGACGTGGACACACCGCGCTGCATACCCGGCGCAGACCAACTCATCCTGCAACAACTTGCCACCTGCGGCCTCGTACCCGATGTACCTGTGATGTGGCAATCGCAACGCAGCGATGCCTACCAAGCAGCGCTCAACACCTTGATTGCCAAAGGCTGGGCCTACCCCTGCGGTTGCTCGCGCAAAGAGATTGAAGACTCGCAAGCGTTGATGAGCCATGCACGTGAGCGCCATACTGCAGCCGTCTACCCTGGCACTTGCCGCAACGGTTTGAATGGCAAAGCCGCACGTGCATGGCGGCTGAATGTGCAGCGCGTCATCGACGAGTTGCAACTCGCTACGCCTTTGACATGGCAAGACCGTTTGCTAGGTAGCCAACAACAAGACGTGGCGAAAGAAGTGGGCGACTTCGTGCTGCGCCGCGCCGACGGCCTGTGGGCCTACCAACTCGCCGTTGTGGTGGACGATGCGGCGCAAGGCATCACCCACATCGTGCGCGGTGCAGACCTGACTGACAACACAGCGCGACAAATCCTGCTGCAACACGCATTGGGTTTGGCTACACCCAGCTACATGCACACGCCGCTGGTGTTGGGTGAGAACGGGGAAAAGCTGAGCAAACAAAACGGGGCTGAGGCTTTGGACCTGAGTGATCCATTGCAAGCGCTAAACCGTGCGGCGCAAGCTTTAAAACTTAACCCTTGCCTCACAACGATTGATGATGCGCTGCATCAATGGGTGCAAGCCTCACGCTCGCCAGCCATCGTGCCCCAAAGGCAAAGCGTTTAACTCAGCGCGACATTCGCGCCAATGTGGCCAATGCTGATCAAGCAATGCAACGAACCGTTCGCTGTGTGTGGGCTCTAGCAAATGGGCCATCTCATGAACCACCACGTATTCCACCAAGTCCTTGGGCTTTTTCACCAGCTCAGTGTTGAAGCGAATATTGCCCGCTTGGTGGTTGCAGCTGCCCCACTTGGTTTTCATACGCTGCAAAAAGTAGCCTGACACTTTCACGCCAAGAATAGGCTCCCACTTGGAAATTAGCTTGGGAAGCAATGCATGCAGCAAAGACTTGTGCCATTCATGCATCACCTCTAGCCGCTTTGCGGCATCGTGCCCAGCCCTAACGCTGAGAGTGATGCGTTTGTGGTCTAGCTTGACGTGCGGTTTCACCTCTGCCTCAACCACGGTCATCAAGTACCGGTGACCCCACACATGGTGGCTCTCTCGCTCAACAAATTGGCGCGGGGCTTCACGTGCTTGCGCGTTGAGCATGGCTTGCTGCTGGCGAATCCATTGCAGCTTGGTAATGGCATAAGCACGCGCCACTTCAGGACGAGTGCCCAGGGGAGCCACCAGCGTGACCTTGCCATCGGGCGGCAACACGGTCAGGTGCACGTTCTTGATGGCTTTGAACGCCATCGAGATCGTGATGTCACCCAGCTCAATCACGCTACTCATCAGTAACCCGGTTGGTTCTTGACCAGTTCAAACACCGCCAACGTGGCCTCGCGGCTTTTGCCAAGCGCTTTGTGAATCAAGTTTTGCACCACGCGCTCTTTGACCTCATCGCCCTTCCAGCCAGCAGGCGCTTCTGCCTTGATGGCCTTGTCCAACTTCAAAGCCAACTGCAAATGCTCATCACCGTAAGCGGTTTTGGCTTCTGCCATTGCTTGCCCCTCTACCTCAGGGGCCACGATACCCATCAAGTTGTTGTAGAGGGTTATGGCTTCGCGATTGCCTTTCAGCGCCTTCGGTACGCCAGCGTCAGGGTGGCCTTGAACAAGCTTCTTCACCAACACCTCGGCGTTGCGCAAGAACTCTTCATAAGCCTCGGTGTCGTCGCGCTTTTGCTTGATCAAATCGTCCAACAGCTTCGACATCTCATCGTAAAAACGCGGGTCGGTCAGTCGGTCTCGAATGATCGTTTTGCGCACGTTGTTGATGATGCCCTCGGCAATCGACTTGCGCGACAGATTTTTCTTGGCATTCAGCTTTTGTGCAATCGCATCGTGAATGCCCGTCTTGATGATCAAGTCGGTCAACGACAAAGTTTCAAGATCGCCCAACATCTGAGCCGAATCGGCCTGAATGTAGGTGTTGATCAAGTGGCGCATGTCAGCCTCGTAAGGCTTGATGTCAAATTCTTCGCCCGAGTGCATTTTGATGGCCTCGCGCACTTCGGCATAAAAATCAGCCTCTTTTTGCAACACTTGCGCATCGGCTGGTGAATAGCCAGCCTCGCTCAAGTTTTGCGCCAAGTCTGCATAAGCCCGCACAAAGGTGGACACCGACTTGTAGAAGGTGATGCGCAAGGGCTCGGTGTTGGTCAGCGCCTCGGGGTCGCTGGCATTGCCACAGAAATAGTGAATGAACTGCTCAATCTGCTTGGGTGCAGATACGGGTGCACACAAATAGCTCAGCGCCTCGCGGGCAGCATCGAGTTTTTCTTTACCCTCTTTGAGCCAGTCTTTCACGATCACGTTGCCGTCAGACCCATCGCCTTCATCAATATCCAGTTCGTCAGACGTGTACACCGCAATTGCGTCTTGCACATTCTGGAACAGCTCTTTGTAGTCCACGATGTGGCCGTAATCTTTGTCGTCACCGTCTAGGCGGTTGGTGCGGCAAATGGCTTGAAACAGGTTGTGGTCTCTCAGCTCGTTGTCCAAGTAGATGTAGCTGCAGCTGGGTGCGTCAAAACCCGTCAGCAACTTGCTCACCACAATCAGCAGCTTCAAATTGGCGGGCTCTTCAATGAAGCGGCGCTTCATCTCGTCTTCGTACTGCTTGGTCGTCTGGTCCTTGGCCAGCACATGCTGGGTGTAGGTGTCAAACTTGTAGCGCTCGTCGCTCTTGGCTGGCTCGCGTGAAATGGCGTTGTGGTTCGGCTCGTACGAGGTGATGATGCCGCAGTAGTCCCCAAAGCTCGTGTTCTTGAACAAGCGCAAATAGTGACAAGCGTCGTAAATGGATGCAGCCACCAAAATGGCCGTACC
>CANGOY010000130.1 GCA_947455585.1 Comamonadaceae bacterium | reverse complement strand
GGCCTTTGTAAAGGAATCGAATCATGAGTGATTTCACAAGTAATTTTTGGTCCATCTTCGTATCGACCATCTGCATTTTGGGTATCGTGTACTGTGCATTTTTGCTTTGGTTTTCGGCCCAAGTTAAAGTTTCGGCGCACGAAGCAGACGGCACAACCGGCCACGTGTGGGACGAAGACCTGCGCGAAATGAACAACCCATTGCCACGTTGGTGGTTGTGGCTGTTCATCATCACTATGGTGTTTGCTGCGGTGTACTGGGCGGCTTACCCAGGTTTGGGTAGTTTTGGTGGCAAATTGGGCTGGACTTCGCAGAACCAATACGAAGCTGAAGTGGCCAAGGCTAATAAAGACCTCGAGCCTTTGTATGCTGCCTTCAATGCACAAACACCTGAGCAACTGTCTCAAGACCCCAAAGCCATGGCTGTGGGCGAGCGTTTGTTCATGAACAACTGCGCACAGTGCCACGGCTCTGACGCTCGCGGCTCAAAGGGCTTTCCTAACTTGACCGACGGCGACTGGTTGCACGGTGGTACCCCCGACAAAATCAAAGAGACTTTGACCAAAGGTCGTATTGGCCAAATGCCTCCTATGGCTGCTGCCGTCGGTTCTCCTGATGACATTCGCAACGTGTCGCACTATGTGTTGAGTTTGTCTGGTAGCCCTCACGACTCTGTGCGTGCTGCTTTGGGTAAGTCAAAGTTTGGTGCTTGTGCTGCATGTCATGGTCCTGACGGCAAAGGCATGCAAGCCGTTGGCTCTGCGAACTTGACCGACAAGATTTGGTTGCACGGTTGGGGCGAAGAGGCCATCACGGCCATGATCAATAACGGCAAGATCAACCAAATGCCAGCACAAGAAGGTCGTTTGACTGAGTCACAAATTCACGTGTTGACTGCCTATGTTTGGGGCTTCTCTAACAAGCCTGCTGATGCGAAGTAATCTACTTTGAATTCTGCTGACGACTCTAAGCAGCGCAAAACCATCCCCATCGTTCCAGAGCCTTCGGGCTCTGCGGACGAGGCGATGGTTTCGCTTTATGCTGCATCGAAAAAAATCTACCCTCGCTCTGTCGAGGGTATCTTTGCTTATTGGCGTTGGATTTTTGTAGTCCTGACGCAGTTGGTTTTTTACGGCTTGCCTTGGTTTGAATGGGGTACACGCCAAGCGGTATTGTTTGACCTCGCTTCGCGCCGTTTCTATATTTTTGGTTTGGTCTTGTACCCGCAAGACTTTATTTACCTCACCGGTCTGTTGGTGATTTCAGCCTTGGCGCTGTTTTTATTCACCGCGGTAGCAGGGCGCTTGTGGTGTGGCTATGCTTGTCCGCAAACCGTGTACAGCGAAATCTTCTTGTGGATTGAGCGCAAGGTCGAAGGCGACCGTTCAGCCCGCATCCGCTTGGACGATGCAGATTTCTCTTTAGAGAAACTGGTCAAGAAATGGTACAAGCACATCATTTGGATCTTCTTTTCCATTTGGACTGGCTTCACTTTTGTAGGCTATTTCACGCCCATTCGTGAGTTGGTGATGGAGTTCTTTTTGACGCAAATGACGTCTTGGGAACTGTTCTGGGTGCTTTTTTATGCTTTTGCCACCTATGGCAATGCGGGCTTCATGCGTGAGCAAGTGTGTAAATACATGTGTCCTTACGCACGCTTCCAAAGCGCCATGTTTGACAACGACACACTCATCGTCACCTATGACGCTGAGCGTGGTGAGCCACGGGGCCCTCGTGTGAAGAGCGCCGACGCAAGTGTCCTGAACTTAGGTGCTTGCGTGGACTGCACCTTGTGCGTCCAAGTGTGTCCGACGGGCATTGATATACGAGACGGCTTGCAGTACGAGTGCATCGGTTGTGGTGCTTGCGCTGATGTTTGCGACACCGTGATGGACAAGATGGGCTACGCCCGCGGTTTGGTGCGCTACTCCACACAAAATGCCATGGACAATCAGTGGACGCCGCAGCAAATGTGGCAACGCTTGAAGCGCCCACGTATTCAGATTTACACCATGATTTTGGTCGCTGTGTCTTTGGGTTTATTGGTCTCACTTGGCTTGCGCACGCCGTTTAAGGTCGATGTTATGAGAGATCGCTCGACGTTGTCGCGCATCACTGAAACCGGCACTTTGGAAAACGTGTACCGTTTGCAAATCATGAATGCAACAGAGCGCGAACAAACGTACCAGCTCAAAGTCAAGGGATTGCCTAACCTGCAAATCACGACGCTGACCGAAGTCAAGGTTGAACCTGCGCAGGCCCGTTGGATTGCTCTGAGCGCAGACATTCCGTATGGCTCAGTCGCTTCGGGCTCTCACAAGATTCAGTTTGAAGTGAAGGCGGTCGGCAGTGATGACTTCGTCATTGAAAAATCTGTCTTCATTGTTCCAAGGTAAACCTCTATGAAAAACGACTCACTCGATATCAAACCTTGGTGGCAGTATGGTCACGTGTGGCTCATCATTGCTGGGCCTGCTGTTGTTGTTGTGGCGGGGTTCATCACCCTAGCGATCGCCATTCGCGTGCCAGACCCTGTGGTGGCCGACGACTACTACCGCCGTGGTTTGGACATCAATAAAACCTTGGCTGCCGAGAAAGACTTGCAACTCGCACCAGCAATGCAAACGCGCAACCATGTGGTGACGCCTAAGCCTGAGTTAGTCAAGCAAGAGTCCTCCACGAAAGCCCCGTGATGGGGTGTGGCCTAAAGAGGCTGGCAGGACTGTGCGTTCACAATCAGCTTGAGTCCATCTGGATTCAAGATACGTACATGGCGTTGTTTGACTTCAACCATGCCGTCTTCCATAAATTTGGAGAACGTGCGGCTCACAGTTTCAAGTTTGAGCCCAAGGTAGCTGCCAATTTCTTCACGCGTCATGCGAAGTACCAACTCTGATTGAGAAAAGCCACGCGCATGCAAGCGCTGAACCAAGTTCAGCAAGAACGCAGCCAAACGCTCTTCAGCGCGCATGCTGCCCAAGAGCAACATCACACCGTTTTCACGCACGATTTCACGGCTCATGATTTTGTGCACATGGCGTTGCAGAGAGGTGATTTCGCGTGACAACTCTTCAATGCGGTCAAACGGCATCACACACACTTCGGCATCTTCCAGCGCTACCGCATCGCAGGTGTGGTGGTCGCTCACGATGCCATCTAAGCCAATAATTTCGCCCGCCATCTGAAAGCCGGTCACTTGGTCACGGCCGTCTTCTGCAGAAATGCGTGTTTTGAAGAAGCCTGTGCGAATGGCGTACAGCGCGTTGAATTTGTCACCATTTCTAAAGAGGTTGTCACCACGCGACACCTTGCGGCGAGTCGCGACCACCTCGTCGACACGCTCCATCTCACTCTCGTTCAAGCCCAAAGGCATGCAGAGCTCTCTTAAATTGCAGTTGGAGCAGGCGACTTTGATACTTGTGGAATTCATGTGTGCGGACAGTCGTTTGTGTTGATGCAGGTCAACTTTTTAAAGTGGCTACCCATCTATTATGGAGTCCAAATTTAGGTGTGAACTTATGCATTCTCTTGTCTTGAATCCTGAACTCTTGCAACGCTACGATGTGGCGGGACCGCGCTACACCTCATATCCCACAGCAGACCGGTTTGTGGAGGCGTTTGGTGAGACCGATTACTTGCAAGCGCTTGAGCAACGCCGCGATGGGTTGGCTGCCAAATCGTATCCACTGTCGCTGTATGTACACATCCCATTTTGTGAGTCGCTGTGCTATTACTGTGCGTGCAACAAAATCATCACCAAGCACCATGAGCGTGGGGCCGAATATTTACGCTATCTGGAACGCGAAGTAGACCTCAACATTGCCCATTTAGGCCAAGGTCAAATGGTGTCGCAGTTGCATCTAGGTGGTGGCAGCCCCACGTTTTTGAGTGATGCTGAATTGGCGCAGCTGATGACCATGCTGCGTCGCAACTTTCAGTTTGCGCCCGGTGGTGAGTACTCGGTTGAGATTGACCCGCGCACGGTGACACGTGAGCGTTTGGCCACTTTGGCAGAGCAAGGCTTTAACCGTTTAAGTTTTGGCGTGCAGGACTTTGAGCCTGCTGTGCAAAAAGCCGTGCATCGCATTCAACCCGCAGAGCAAGTGTTTGACTTGGTGGCCGCATCGCGTGAGCTCGGGTTTGAGTCAATTAACGTGGACCTGATTTACGGCTTGCCCATGCAAACGCCGGAGACCTTTGAACGCACGTTAGAGCAAGTCACCCAGCTTCGCCCTGACCGCATTGCGCTGTATGCCTACGCGCATTTGCCAGAGCGGTTCAAGCCACAGCGCCGCATTCACACATCCGACTTGCCGCCTGCTGCGTCTAAGCTGGTCATGCTGTCGAGCGCCATGCGCGTGTTGATGGCCGCTGGTTATGTGTACGTGGGCATGGACCACTTTGCGTTGCCCACGGACGCCTTGGCTGTGGCCAAGCGCCAAGGCCGCTTGCACCGTAACTTCCAAGGCTACAGCACGCAACCCGATTGCGACTTGATTGCTTTGGGTGTGTCATCCATTGGCCGCGTGGGGCCGACCTTCAGCCAAAACGTCAAAACCTTGGATGAGTACTACGACTTGCTCAACCAAGGTCGATTGCCTGTGGCGCGCGGTTTGGCTTTGTCACGGGATGATTTGGTGCGTCGCACTGTCATCATGGCGTTGATGTGTCAAGGCAGCGTGTTGTTTGAGTCGGTCGAGTTGTCCCACTTGGTGGACTTCAAACAATACTTTGCGCCAGAGTTGAAAACCTTGGAAACCATGCAAGACCAAGGGCTGCTGACCCTTGATCAATCGGGCATACACGTGACGGAGTTGGGCTGGTTCTTTGTGCGTGGCGTCGCCATGGTGTTTGACAAATATCTACAAGTCGACAAGAACCGAGCAAGGTTCTCTAAAATCATCTGATGAACACAACTTTGGCCCTCACCGCACTCCTCTTGGGACTCGCGGGTGGGCCGCACTGCTTGACCATGTGCGGTGCGGCTTGTGCAGGCATTGGACGTGCCGCACAAAAACAAACAGGCGGGCAGGGCACCTCGGCCATGCTCTTGTTTCAGCTGGGCCGCATCATCGGCTACAGCGCGTTGGGCGCAGTCGCGGCCAGCACCATGCAAGGGGTGGGTTGGCTCAGCACGCAGTCGGCGGTGTTTCGCCCTGTCTGGACCCTAATGCATATCGTGGCCTTCATGGTTGGCGGCTTGTTGCTTTGGCATGGTGAGCAACCCATTTGGTTGGAAGACTTTGGCCGTGGCATTTGGCGACGCGTGCAAACCATGACATCGCATCTCAAACTGCGCAATGGCGGCGCAGTCGTTCTCGGCATTTTGTGGGCCTTGATGCCTTGCGGCTTGCTTTACGGTGCGCTCTTGGTGGCGGCACTCAGCAACAGCCCGCTAGAGGGGGCAGGTGTGATGGCCTTGTTTGCACTGGGCAGTGCCGTGGTGTTGACCATCGGCCCTTGGGTTTGGTTGCGCTTGCGAGGTGGGCAAGTCATCAATAGCGGTAGTGGCGCATGGGGCGTGCGCTTGGCGGGCTTGGCGCTAGCCGCTAGCTCTGGTTGGACCTTGTGGATGGGCCTAGTTGAGTACCAAGCCCCTTGGTGCTTAGTGCCTCAGTGATCAGCTCGTGATGCCTTTGTAAAACATATAGGCGGCCAGCACATACAACACGCTGGCAAACACACGCTTGAGTTTCTTCACGGGCAACATGTGCGCCGCCTTCGCACCCAAAGGCGCAGTGAACACACTGCATGCGGCAATCACCACTAAGGCAGGTACCCAAATAAATCCGAAGGCATCAACAGGCAAACCTTCTACAGACATGCCGCTGATGACGTAGCCCACCACGTTGGCTACGGCAATGGGAAAGCCCAACGCTGCACTTGTGGCCACCGCGTTGTGAATGGCCACATTGCACCAGGTCATGAATGGCACGCTGATAAAACCGCCGCCTGCACCGACCAAACCAGAGATGAAACCAATCACACCACCGGCGCCCATGAGACCAGCGGTTGCTGGCACTTGGCGCGTAGGTGCGGGCTT
>CANGOY010000129.1 GCA_947455585.1 Comamonadaceae bacterium | reverse complement strand
GCTGCTTTCCAGGTAGTAGTTGTCGAACTTGACGTCAAAGGCCTTCAAGTCGAGGTCTTGCTCGTGGCGCAGGTAGGCCACGGCGAATTCGCGCATGCCGTCCACATCGTTCACATCGCCGCTGGCGGTGAATTCACGGTCGTCGGACTTGACGGTTTTGCCAGCCAAGAAATCGGTCGCGATGTCTTGGATGTAGTCGCCGTTGTAAAACGCTTTGCTCTCTGGGTTCTCGGGGTCCACGGGCCAGCTGGCGTCGCCTGGCTTGATGCCTTGGGCGCGAAAGTGTGTGCTCTTGGCCAAGGTGTTGATTTGCACGCCCGCGTCGTTGTAATAAAACTCGCGGTAGACGTTGAAGCCTTGCGTGGCAAACAAATTACAAATCGCATCGCCCAGCGCCGCTTGGCGGCCATGGCCCACATGCAGCGGGCCAGTGGGGTTGGCAGACACGAACTCGACCAACACACGTTGACCGTTGTCGGCTTGGAAACCAAAACAATCTTTAGCGGCCAACACCTCGCGCACGATTTGCTGCTTGGCAGCAGGCTTCAAACGGATGTTGATAAAGCCGGGGCCAGCAATTTCGATGTCTTGCACCCACTGTTGGTACACGGGCGCAGCCAACAGCGCGTCGCGCAGTTGCTCGCCGAGCTGACGGGGGTTGAGCTTGAGGGGTTTGGCCAGCTGCATGGCCGCCGTGATGGCGTAGTCGCCATGCGCGGCGACCTTGGGAGATTCAAAGGCGGCCTTGTTGCCGGAACCGGGCAACAAACCGTCGAGGGCTTGGCTCAGGGCGGCCAGCAATTCTTGTTTAACTTGGAGCATGGCTAGATTTTACGGGGCGGGCCAGTCCTTGCGCGGGGCGGGTGATTTTTTTGGCATGATGTGTACCCATGCGCGACGCCCACGACCTCTCCCCCACCGACCGTTTTCAATACACCCCCACCTTGTCGTGCGTCATGCCCGCCTACAACGAGGGCAAGAACCTAGGCACCTTGGTGCCGCAGGTGCTGCAAGCTTTGCAGGCGCTGGGCTCACAGGTGGAAATCGTGCTTATCAATGACGGCAGCCGAGACGACACAGCGCAGGTGATGCAAGCCTTGTGCGCTGCGCACCGCGAAGTGGTGGGCATCAACCTGTCGCGCAACTTTGGCAAAGAGGCCGCTTTGATGGCGGGCGTAGACGCTGCGCGCGGCGAAGTGGTGGTGCTGATGGACTCGGATGGCCAACACCCCGTGTCGTTGGTGGCCGAGATGCTCAAGCGTTGGCGCGAAGGCTCGGACGTGGTGTACGCCATTCGCCGCACACGCGACGACCAATCCGCTTTGCACGCCGGACTGACTGGCATGTTTTACAAACTCATCAACGCGGGCAACCGCGTGAAAATCCCTGCCCACGCGGGCGACTTCCGATTGATGGACCGCCGCGTGGTGGAAGCCTTGAAGCAACTGCCCGAGCGCAACCGTTTCATGAAGGGCCTCTACGCATGGGTGGGCTTTGCCAGCACCGCGATTGACTACGAACCGCTGCCCCGCGCCGCCGGCGAAAGCAGCTTTGGTCTGCGCGGCTCGTTTGCGCTGGCGCTGACGGGGGTGTTGGCTTTCTCTATTGCGCCGCTGCGCGCCTTGACCATCACGGGCTTGATGCTGGCGATGTTGTCTTTGGGTTATGGCGCTTATGTCGTGGCGGAGTATTTCATTTGGGGCATCAATGTGCCGGGCTACGCCACGCTGGTGGTGGGCATGATGTTTTTCAGCGGCATTCAGCTGCTGTCCATCGGTGTCCTGGCAGAGTATGTGGGCCGAATTTACGAAGAGGTCAAACAACGCCCCATGTATTTGGTCAGCCAACGCTGGGGCTCAGGCCTGGGGCTGGCGCCTGTGAAAACGGTGGCGCCCGAGGTGGTCGACAACGACCCGCCGCATCCCATCTAAACCATGCGCACAGGTTTTTGGTTCTTGATGGTGGGCGGCACAGCCGCTGCGGTGCACATGGCGGTGTTCATGTTGACCGCGCCTTATCTGTGGCCCGAAGTGGCCAATGCGGCGGGCTTTTGCGTGGCCTTTGTGGTGAGCTTTGCAGGCCACCGCTTCTTGAGCTTCAGCGATGCAGACACGGGGCTGTGGCAAAGCTTTCGCCGCTTTGCTGCCACCGCGCTGGCGGGGTTTGCCGCCAACGAGCTGATGTTCATCGCGCTGCTGCGCGGGCTGAGTTTGCCGGACTGGTTGGCGTTATTTCTGGCCTTGGTCTTCGCATCCGCGCAGACCTTTTTGCTCAGCCGCTTCTGGGCTTTTCGCCGCGCGCGGTGACTTGCCTTGCGGGTTCACGCCGCGATACAAAATCCACGACCCATCGTTGTACGCCTCAACAAAACCTATATAGGTTTGTGCGTTGAACGATTGATGCCAACGCGGCGCTAGCACCCACGCGTGCTCATTCGTGCGCAGCTCGACCAAGCGTGACATGGGTTGCAGCACAGCGCCCGCTGGCTTGTCAAACGCCACGCCGTCCATCAGCTCGCGGCGCCAATCGTCACCCGCCTCACGTTCTTCACGCACCCAGTCTTGAATCACTTCGATGGGGCGTTGACGCTGGGCATAGAACATCACGTCATAGGGGTAGTCGTCCACCACGGCCAGCACATCGCCAGGGCCAACTTGACACACCACCGCTTGCGCCACGCCGCGCGTGCTGCGCGCCGAGGTGTAGGCTCCCGCGTAGTCATTCGCCACGGTGGCAGCGGTGATGCCGAGCACAGAAAGCGCACCAAACGCCCATGCACCCCAAGTACGCGCAGCCATATGGCGCGTCCACCACAAGGCCACTAAAGTGGCCAGCGCAGGCATGACGGGCAAGGCGTAGCCAATGAGTTTGGAATTGGGAATGGAGAAGAAGCCCAAAATGGCAATCACCCAAATCCAGCACAACGCGACCCAAGCATCGTTGTCACCCGACGCTTGCTGGCGCATGCGTTGACGCAAACGCTGCACACCATCGGCAGCGACGAAGAAAATCCAAGGGAACAGCAACACGGTGACCGCCAGACCATAGAACCACCAAGGGCGTGCGTTGTTAAACGTGGTGGCGGTGTAGCGGCCAAACTGGTGTTTGCCAAACATATAGGCCAACATGTCTGGATGCTCACGCGCGGCCAACACAAACCAAGGCAAGGCCACTACGGCAAACAACAGCAAACCACTCAGCCACGGCAGCGCCAAAATTTTTCGCCACTGCCAGGTGTAAGCCACCCACACCGTCAGCACGAGGCCGGGCAACAGCAAACCAATCAAACCTTTGCTCAGCACGCCCAAAGCGCAGGCCACAAAACCGGCGCGGGCCCAGTTGGCATGCACACCGCCATCGTGCATGAAGGCACGGGCAAAGCACCAAATGGCCACACCCATCCAGGTGGCCACCATCATGTCGGTATTCACATATTGGCCGGCCACCAAAAACGTCATGCTGGTCCCCAGCACCCAGCCTGCGCGGCGCGCCACATCAGCACCCGCAAAGTGGCGCACACACGCCGCCATGAGGCCCAACATCAAGCACGCATGCAAGGCCACCACCAAGCGAGCCGCCCAAGGTGTGGCGCCAAACACAGCCATGGATGCAGCC
Organism: Comamonadaceae bacterium; assembly: GCA_947455585.1. Classification (GTDB taxonomy): domain Bacteria; phylum Pseudomonadota; class Gammaproteobacteria; order Burkholderiales; family Burkholderiaceae_C; genus Limnohabitans. The sequence continues at coordinate 2,472 of CANGOY010000129.1, read as the reverse complement.
TCAAGCCAATACAAGAGCGGCGGCTTGTGAAAAAACGGAATCCCGTCAATACGGGGCGTGAGCCAATCACCACTCATCAACATCCAACGACCCACTTCAGCGTAGCGGCCTTCGTCAGGAATCGACAGCGGACGCACACCGGCCAACACGAGCAACAACACTGGCAAGAGCCACAAGCTCCAAATGCGCCAGCGAGAAGGGATAAAGAAAGAAGAGGTCATGTCTGTCTCAAGCGTCTATAGGTTTGCCACTGCCGCGCACCAAGCGCACGCCCGCATCAAACATGTGTTGCACAAAATCGTGGCCAGCGAGGTAAGCAAATTCGCGTTTACGCGCGGTACCAATCGCGTCATCCGCTTGGGCCGAGACGGCGGGGTGACACATGATGAGGGCGGGTTTGTCTTGGGGCACGTTAGCCAACCACGTTTGCATGTGGCGCGCGTAGTCATCCATGCTGCCGTCAAAACCATAGGCGCCCAACAATGGGCCAACAGTCGGCCAAGCTTGGCGCTGCGCCCACTGCTGCAAGCCATGGGCCCCCATGGCAGAAATAACCTTGGCTTTGAGGCCAGGCTGAGCCACCTGAGACACGCGCAGCCAAGGACGTTTCGACGCATTGCCATAGCGGCGCATGAGCACCTCCGCCAAGGCATGCCTCAACACCGCAAATTGCTGCACATGTTGATGGCCATCAATATGGTCTGGCGCGGCTTGCCACTGCTGCTCAAACGCATCGAGCTGACGGTCGATTTCGTCTTCGATGTGTTTTGGGTTGTACAGCCGCAGTGCCGCACGCGCCATGACCGTGCCCAAGCCACTGCCATGCCCTGCGTTCACCGCAAAGCTGCTGGTCCAGTCGAGATGCACGCCCACATCGAGGCGCTCACGCACATCACGCAAGGCCACCACGTCTTCGGCCCAACGAGGCGAAAGGCTCATCACACTGGTAGCGCTCAAACGGCCCAACACAGCCAAAGCGACGATACCTTGGGACACAGGTGCATTCAGCGCATAGTCGTCCGCGCACAGCACGACTTCTTTGATTTGATGTTGCGTCATGCAGCAGCACTCCAGTAGTTGGCATGGCCGTAATGGTCTTTGAGAAAGTCAATCCACAAGCGCAAGCGCAGGGGCAAATGTTTGCGTTGCGGGAACACGGCGTAAATGCCATTGGGCGGCGCAGCAAACTCTTCCAACACCGGCACCAATTGCCCGCTGTTGATTTCAGTTTCTACTTCCCATGTGCTGCGCCAGGCAATTCCGTGGCCTGCCAAACACCAGTCGTGCAGCACTTGGCCATCTGAGCAATCCATGGGGCCGCTGGGACGCAGGTGAATCACTTCGTGAAGTTGGCCTTCTTGACTTGCGCCTTCGTGGGCTTTGCCACCGACAGGCACACGAAACGCCCAACCGCGTGTTTGTGAGGCATCGCTGGACAAGGTCAAGCAACGAAAGCGCATCAAGTCACTCGGCACTTTAGGTGTGCCATAACGCTTTAAAAATTCAGGCGTAGCCACACACAAGCGGCGGTTGTCGGCCATACGCACACTCACCAAAGATGAGTCGGGCAAATCACCTACGCGCACCGCGCAGTCAAAACCTTCGGCGGCCAAGTCGACCACGCGGTCGCTGAGGTTGAGCGACACCGTCACATCTGGGTGCATGCTGTGAAACTTGGGCACGAGGGGCGCCACATGGCGACGGCCAAAGCCCGCAGGTGCGGTGATGCGCAAATGCCCACTGGCTTTGAGGCCACCCGCACTGACGCTCGCTTCGGCATTGGCCACTTCGGCCAGCAAGCGTTGACAGTCTTCGAGGAATGCCGTGCCTTCGTGTGTGAGCGTGATGCGTCGCGTGGTGCGCACCAAGAGCTTGACGCCCAAGTGCGCTTCTAAGCTGTCTAAGCGTCGCCCCATGATGGCGGGTGCCACGCCCTCAGCTTTGGCTGCAGCCGTCAAGCTGCCCTTCAAGGCCACCGACACAAAAGACTCAAAGGCTTTGAGTTTGTCCATGCTTGAATTATCCACGGGGCGCCGATGCACGCCTCAACCTAAAATCTGCCCTATGAATACCCAAGTGCCCACGCATCGCCCCAGTCGAATCACCCGCGCGATTGCGCTTTTAGAGTACCTCGCACCTGCGTGGTTTGCCATGGTGATGGGCTGGTGTGGTTTGTCACTCGCTTGGTTGCGTGCCACCGATGTGTTTGGCGACACAGCCCTAGGCTTAGGCCTTGTGGGCTCTATCTTTGCGCTGTTGGTGTTTGTGTTGTTGTGCCTGTCGTGTGTGGTGCGATTGGCCTACCACCCCAACGCCGTGGCAGCTGACATGCGCCACCCTGTGCGCCACGCGTTCATGGCCACATTGCCACTGTCCATCATGCTGCTGGCAGGCATTGGTGTGTCTTTGTTTTGGAACACCTCGCGCACGCTCGACACGTTGCTGACCTTTGCTTGGATGGTGGGCTCGGTG
>CANGOY010000128.1 GCA_947455585.1 Comamonadaceae bacterium | reverse complement strand
ATCAAACGCACCAAAGAGCGTTTGGACAAGGTCAAAAAACAACGCAGCACCCAGCGCCGCCAGCGCAACCGCCGCGATGCCTTCACCATTTCGTTGGTGGGCTACACCAACGCAGGTAAATCCACCTTGTTCAACGCCTTGGTCAAAGCGCGTGCCTATGCCGCCGACCAGTTGTTTGCCACGCTGGACACCACCACTCGTCAGCTGTATTTGGGCAATGCCGATGGCACGGGCCGCTCGGTATCGCTCTCAGACACGGTAGGGTTCATTCGCGATTTGCCACACGGTTTGATTGACGCGTTTCAGGCCACCTTGCAAGAAGCGGCAGACGCCACGCTGTTGATGCATGTGGTGGACGCTTCAAACACCAACTATCCAGAGCAAATGGTCGAGGTTCAAAAAGTGTTGGCAGAAATTGGCGCCGCCGATGTGCCGCAGGTGTTGGTGTTCAACAAGCTCGACGCCATGAGCCCCGAAACCCGTCCCCTGCAGCTGCACGACCATTACACGGTGGACGGCTTGAGCGTGCCGCGCTTTTTTGTCAGCGCCCAAACGGGCGAGGGTGTAAGCGCCTTGCGCGAGTTTTTGGCGCAAGAAGCACTGTCCAGCATGCCCGAAGACCATGCAAATTCGCAGGAATTGGAATGAGGCCTGAAACCTTAGGCACAATCAAAGACTTCAGAGATAAAACAACCATGCGCATGAACTCCAACACCCACACGGTCAGCCCCAAATCTTGGCGCGCGCGACTGCTCGGCATGTTCAACCTCAACGATGGCCGCTGGGGCCGCGACAAAGATGGCAACCCCACCTTTGACCCCAATGGCGCACACCCCGTGCCGCCCTCCAGCGAAGAGAAAAAGCCGCAAGAAGAATCCAAGCGCCCACCCTCCGGCACGGGTGGTCCGCCCGATTTGGACGAGTTGTGGCGCGATTTCAACGCTAAGCTCTCAGGCTTGTTTGGCAACAAAAACGGGGGCTCTGAACCGCCCAACAACAACGGCACACCTAATGGTCCTGATTTCAAAGCAGCCCGCTTTGGCGCAGGTGTGATTGGCGCTGTGGTGCTGGCTATTTGGCTGAGCACTGGTTTCTTTATCGTGCAAGAAGGCCAGCAAGCGGTGATTACCCAGTTTGGCCGTTATCACTCCACCGTAGGTGCGGGTTTCAATTGGCGTTTACCTTACCCGTTCCAGCGTCAAGAGCTGGTGTTTGTGACGCAAATCCGCTCGGTTGATGTGGGCCGTGACAACATCGTCAAAGCAACGGGCTTGCGTGAGTCAGCCATGCTGACCGAGGACGAAAACATCCTCGAAATCAAATTTGCCGTGCAATATCGTTTGACCGATGCGCGGGCCTATTTGTTTGAAACCAAGAACCCCACTGAAACTGTGGTTCAAGCCGCCGAAACAGCGGTGCGCGAAGTGGTGGGCAAAATGAAGATGGATGCTGCCATGTCCGAAGAGCGTGACCAAATTGGCCCACGCATTCGCACCATCATGCAAGCCATTCTTGACCAATACAAAGTGGGCGTTGAAGTGGTGGGCATCAACTTGCAGCAGGGTGGCGTGCGTCCACCCGAGCAAGTGCAAGCCGCGTTTGATGATGTGCTCAAAGCGGGCCAAGAACGCGAACGTGCCAAGAACGAAGCCGAAGCCTATGCCAATGACGTGGTGCCTCGCGCCGTCGGCGCCGCCTCACGTTTGAAGCAAGAAGCCGATGGCTACAAAGCCCGCATCGTGGCCCAAGCTGAGGGTGATGCGCAACGTTTCAAACTGTTGGTTGGCGAATACCAAAAGGCGCCGCAAGTCATGCGTGACCGTTTGTACATCGACGCCATGCAGCAGATTTACAGCAACACCACCAAGGTGTTGGTGGACACCAAACAAGGCTCAAACCTGTTGTATTTGCCTTTGGACAAAATCATCCAGCAAAGTGGTCACGCCAATGGCGCCACACCTGCTGCTCCCGCTGAAGCTGCGCAAAATAACGCAGCCAATACACCCGCCAACCCAAGCGCACCTGCGGCCGATGCCCGTGCACGCGATGGCCGCTCACGCGACCGTGATGGCCGTTGATAGGGGACACAAACATGCAAACAAACAAAATCGGTTTTTATATTTCCTCCGCCTTCGTGGGCCTGGCTTTGCTCAGCTCCACGTTGTTTGTGGTGGACCAGCGCCAGTTTGGCGTGGTGTATTCCTTTGGCCAAATCAAGAGCGTCATCACTGAGCCCGGCCTCAACATCAAGCTGCCGCCACCGTTCCAAAACGTGAGCTACATCGACAAGCGCCTGCTCACGCTCGACAACGCCGACACAGAACCCATGCTCACTGCAGAGAAGCAACGCGTGGTGATTGATTGGTATGCCCGTTGGCGCATCACCGACCCATCGCAGTACATCCGTAACGTCGGCTTAGACGAAAACGCCGGAGCCATTCAATTGGCCCGCGTGGTGCGCAATGCTTTCCAAGAAGAAATCAATAAGCGCACGGTGAAAGAACTGCTTTCATTGAAGCGCGAAGAATTGCTTGAAAGCGTCAAGCGTGAAGTGTTGGCCGCTGTCAAAGGCGCCAAGCCTTGGGGCGTGGATGTGATTGATGTGCGCATCACCCGTTCTGACTATGTGGACGCCATCACCGAATCGGTGTACCGCCGCATGGAAGCCGAGCGCAAGCGCGTGGCCAACGAGTTGCGTTCGATGGGCGCTGCCGAAGGCGAAAAAATCCGCGCCGATGCCGACCGCCAACGCGAAGTGACGGTGGCCAACGCCTACCGCGAAGCGCAAAAAATCAAAGGCGAGGGCGATGCCGAAGCTGCCCGTTTGTATGCTGACTCGTTTGGCCGCGATGCCAACTTTGCCCAGTTCTACCGCAGCTTGGAAGCCTACAAAACCACGTTCAGTAAAAAGAGCGACGTGATGGTGGTCGACCCATCGAGCGACTTCTTCAAAGCCCTGCGTGGCAGCGGTGGCGGCAGCGCCCCAGCGCCTAAGAAGTAAAAGGCCCCTCGTATGAGCTTTGACAGCGATACGCTGTGGGTCGCGTTCGGGCTGATGCTGATTTTTGAAGGCATCATGCCCTTTGTGTCGCCTCAAGGTTGGCGCGACAAAATGGCGCAACTCATGGTGCTGCAAGACGGTCAAATCCGTTTTTTCGGCCTAGCCTGCATCTTGGCTGGTCTTTTGATGCTCTGGTGGCTGGGTTAAGGGCGATAAGCCCTGTAAAATCTCGGTTTTAACAGCCTCCCTTAATTACATGTCTGCTTGGGTTCTGCCGGATCACATCGCCGATGTTCTGCCCTCTGAGGCCCGGCACATCGAAGAACTGCGTCGCTTGTATCTCGACACAGCTAGAGGCTATGGCTACGAGCTAGTCATGCCGCCGTTGCTCGAGTACCTCGAATCATTGCTGTCGGGCACTGGCCGCGCACTCGATTTACAAACCTTCAAACTGGTCGACCAACTTTCAGGTCGTACTTTGGGTCTGCGCGCTGACACCACGCCGCAAGTTGCTCGCATTGATGCCCATTTGCTTAATCGTGCTGGTGTGACGCGCCTGTGCTACTGCGGCCCCGTGCTGCATACACGCCCAGACCGCCCGTTTGCCACCCGCGAGCCTTTGCAGTTTGGCGCTGAAATTTATGGCCATGCGGGCATCGAGGCCGACCTTGAAGTGCTGCATTTGGGCCTAGACAGCTTGAAAGCTGTGTCCATCAACCAATTCACCGTCGACTTGAGCGATGCGCGCATCGTGCCCGCTTTGTTGGCCGGCGTGACCTTGACTGCCCAAGAGCGCGATGCTTTGCACAGCGCATTGGCTGCCAAAGACACATCGGGCGTGCAAGCGTTGACGAATGATTTGCCTGCTAATGTGCGTACTGCCTTGGTCGCCTTGGTGGGTATGTATGGCGATGCGTCTGTGTTGGCCCAAGCTGAAAAAGCATTTGCCGCGTGGCCCGTGGTCATGCAAGCGCTGGCTGAGTTGCGTCAAATTGCGGCTGACTTGACAGACGTAGCCATCACCTTTGACTTGGCTGACTTGCGCGGCTACGCCTATTACAGCGGTGTGCGCTTTGCCATCTTTGTGCCGAGTGCCAGTGACGCCTTGGTGCGCGGTGGCCGCTACGACGAAGTGGGCGCGGTGTTCGGCCGTAAACGTCCCGCTGTCGGATTCAGTTTGGACCTGAAAGAGTTGGTCAGTGTGGTGCCTGAGCGCGCCCTCAAAGCTGCCATTCGTGCGCCTTGGGGCACGGCCAAAGGTTTGCGAGAAGCCATTGCCACCTTGCGTGCCAATGGCGAAACGGTGGTCTGCGTGTTGCCAGGCCATGAGAGTGAAGTCGATGAATTTGATTGCGATCGTGAACTGATCGAAGTCGCCGGCCAGTGGGCAGTGCAAGCTGTTCCCGCCGGTCAAGCCCTTTAATTTTTTAAGTAATCGAGTGGATATGAGCACTACCAAAGGACAAACCGTGGCTGCAACCAAAGGCCGTAACGTCGTCGTGGTCGGCACCCAATGGGGTGACGAAGGCAAAGGTAAATTGGTCGATTGGTTGACCGAAACCGCCACTGGCGTGGTGCGCTTTCAAGGCGGTCACAACGCGGGCCACACCTTGGTCATCAACGGTGTGAAAACCGCCTTGCATTTGATTCCCAGCGGCATCATGCGCCCCGGCGTGAAGTGCTACATCGGCAACGGTGTGGTGCTGTCTGCACCTAAGTTGCTGGAAGAAATTGCGGGCTTAGAGAAAGCAGGCGTTGAAGTGCGTTCACGCCTGCGCATCAGCGAAGCCTGCCCACTCATCTTGCCTTACCACGCTGCCATCGACGTGGCCCGTGAAGCCGCCAAAGAGAAGGCCGGTACCGCCAAGATTGGCACCACTGGTCGCGGCATTGGCCCCGCCTACGAAGACAAAATTGCACGCCGTGCTTTGCGTGTGCAAGACCTGAAGCACCCAGAGCGCTTCGCCACCAAACTGCGCGAGAACCTTGAGCTGCACAACCATGTGTTGACCGATATCTTGCACGCACCCGCTGTGGACTTCGACACCGTCTACAACGAAGCCATGGCGTATGCCAAAGACATCTTGCCGATGGTGGCCGACGTGTCACGCGAGTTGAACGAAGCTCACACCGCCGGTGCTAATCTGTTGTTTGAAGGCGCACAAGGCACCTTGCTCGACGTGGACCACGGCACTTACCCCTTCGTCACCTCTAGCAACTGCGTGGCCGGTAACGCCGCTGCAGGCGCTGGTGTTGGCCCAGGCATGCTGCACTACATCTTGGGCATCACCAAGGCCTACTGCACACGCGTGGGTGGCGGTCCATTCCCTACCGAGCTCGATTGGGAAAAAGAAGGTACACCCGGTTACCACATGGCCACCATTGGTGCCGAAAAGGGCACCACCACTGGCCGCTCACGCCGCTGCGGTTGGTTTGATGCAGCGTTGCTCAAGCGCAGTGCTCAGGTGAACGGCCTCACAGGTTTGTGCATCACCAAGCTGGACGTGCTCGACGGCTTGACCGAATTGTTGTTGTGCATTGGCTATGAGTTGGACGGCGAAACCATCGACATCTTGCCCATGGGCGCAGACGAGATTGCGCGCTGCAAACCCATCTACGAAACCATTCCCGGCTGGAGCGACACCACCGTGGGCGTGACCGACTACAACTTGCTGCCCAAGGCCGCTCAGCATTACCTGAACCGCATTGCCGAAACCACAGGCGTGCCGATTCACATGGTGTCCACCAGCCCAGACCGTGACCACACGATTTTGCTGACCCACCCCTATATCGCTTAATTTTTAAAGGACCTCCCCATGTTGACCGAAGACGGCAAACACCTGTACGTGTCGTACGACGAGTACCACAACCTCATTGAAAAACTCGCCATCAAGATTCACCAATCGGGCTGGGAATTCGACACCATCCTGTGCTTGGCACGTGGCGGCATGCGCCCTGGCGACATCTTGTCGCGCATCTTTGACAAGCCTTTGGCCATCATGTCGACCAGCTCGTACCGCGCTGACGCGGGTACGGTGCAAGGTCACTTGGACATTGCGCGCTTCATCACCACACCCAAAGGCGAAATCGCTGGCAAGGTCTT
>CANGOY010000127.1 GCA_947455585.1 Comamonadaceae bacterium | reverse complement strand
GAATTTGTAAGTTACGGACTGCATACGCAACTACCTGTAACCAGATAGCAGGTGCCGTTGGTGAGGAATTGAACCAGAGTCCACACTGGACCACCATTTTTGTGAGATGAAAAACTTTCACTATTCAAAACCCCCACTGAGACTCAGTCTCAGTGGGGGTTTTGTTATTGTTGCTGGCCAGTCATGGTCATGCTCTTTGTCTCAGATGCTTGCTTTGCCAATGCTGCATTCGCGCCGCAAAGTGCAGTGGGAGGACTGGTTACAGGCGGTAGGTGCTACGCGCAAACCAGCGGAGAACGACATGTTTTTCGAGGATGTCACGATCTTGTACCAATGCTTGCTAGAGGGGCTGGGTGTTGCGCTGGTGCAGGTGAAATATGTGGAGGACGATCTGGCGCAAGGCCGGCTTGTGACGCCTTTTCCTTACACCTTGCGTCGCCCCGGCGTTTACCACTTGGTCAGCCCCCTCGAGATATCCAACGATGACAAGATTGTTCGTTTTCGCGAGTGGCTCTTGGCGCAAATACAGAGCCCTTATCAGGCTTAAATTTATTTCATCGCTCGAATTAAGAGATCGTAGAAATAGCTTGCTGCAGTCGTCAATTCACGGCCTCTGCGCTTGATGAGGCCTAGTGTGCGGGCGATGTCTGGGTCGTGTAGTGGGATGCTGACCAGGCTCGGATGACCATGCCTTGGCATGGCCAGACGTGGCACCACACCCACACCAAGCCCCGCCTCAATCAAGCTGACCATAGCAGGCACGTGGTGCACTTCGCAGAACCAGCGCGGATGTGACTTACTTTGAGCCAGTGCCAAGTCAATCAGCAGTCGGTTGCCGCTTCCTTGCGCGAGGGTGATGTAGTTGTGTTGGCCCAATTCCTCCCAACGCACTTTCTTTCTCTTGGCCAGTGGGTGATCTTTCGTGCAGGCGACCACGAACGGGTCTTGCAGCACGGGTTCGAATTCAACGTCAGCTTCTTGGGCCCCGATGTAGGTGAGACCAAAATCTGCTTCGCCGCGAACCACGGTGAGCAAAATATCGAAAGATGATTCGTCGATCACGCGTATGCGGATGCCTGGGTATTTGTGGTGATAGGTGCGCATCACATCCGGCAAAAAATAGGCAACTGCTGATGGCACGCAGGCGATAGTGACTTCGCCGGAGATACGTTTGGCAACGTCACTGATACCCACCAGGGCGCTGTCTAGTTCGTTTAAAACGCTGCGTGCTTTGGGCACGAAGCTGCGCCCCACCGTGGTCAGCTCGACCTTGCGTGTGGTGCGCTCGAATAGCATGACCCCAAGCGCTGTTTCTAGTTTATCGATGCGTCGTGACAGAGCCGATTGTGACAAATGAATGGCTGCAGAGGCGGCTTTGAAGCTGCCCAAGTCGGCGACGGAAAGAAAAGCACGCAGGTCAGCCAAATCAAAATTCATGCGTTAGCGACAACAATAGATGAAATATTTGCACTTTACACGCAATCACAGTCTTTGAATAATGAAGTTTTTAACGAAAGACATGCTGTGAATGCTCTCGCCAATGGCCCAACTCGGGTACCTGAATCTGAACTCACCCAACTGGGTGTGAAAGCCTTTCAGGGGCTAGGTTTGTCGTTGGCAGATGCCCAAGATGTTTGCCGGATTTTGATCATGGCCGATTTGTTTGGTTTGTCCACGCATGGGCTAAGCAGGGTCGAGTCATATGGTGAGCGTTTGTTGATCAAAGGCATCAACCCAGAGGCAAAGATCAAGGTCGAGCACTTGGCGCCTGCCATGGTGAGAATTGATGGAGACAACGGCGTGGGCCCCTTGGTCGGCCTACGAGCTCTGCAAGCAGCGATGCAGGCTGCAGGCGAATGCGGTATCGCCATCGCTTTTGCAAATGGCAGCAATCACTTTGGCCCCATTTCACCGTATTCGCTCATGGCGGCTGAGGCTGGTTTTGCGTCCATCATTGGCAGTAACGCAACCACCACCATTGCGCCGTGGGGCGGCACGGATGCACGTCTGGGCAACAGCCCTTTGGGCTTTGGTGTGCCCAACCCCGGTGGCGCCCCTTTCTTGTTAGACATGGCCATGAGTGTGGTGGCTCGCGCCAAGATTCGCAATGCGTTCAAACGCGGTGAGACCATTCCTAACACCTGGGCCACAGATAAAAAAGGTTTGCCCACCAGTGACCCGGCACAAGCACTTGATGGGTTCTTGTTGCCCATCGGTGGCCATAAGGGCTATGGATTGGCGTTGTTGGTGGATCTGTTGGCTGGCTTGCTGTCGAATGCGGCCTACCTCACGCACGTCAAATCGTGGGTGGATGCACCTGATGAACCGCAGAACTTGGGTCATTTCTTCATTCTTATCAACACCCGCTTGTTGGGCTCGACCACTTGGCTTGCGGAGCGCATGAATGATTTTGCAGCCATCCTCCACGATAGTCCAGCCGCAGAAGCTGGTAAGCCAGTACTGGTGCCTGGCGAGATCGAATTAGCCAAAATGAAAGACCAGCGTGAGCACGGCATTCTCATGCCGTCAGATGTGATGGCCTTGCTGCGCACACATGCGGCTAACGCGCCTGTCTGAGTTTGGGACCAATCAACAAGAGACCTGACATGAACCTTTGCGCATCCCACACCACAAAATCCCTGCTGCTCTTGGCAGCCTTTGCGCTTTCAGGGCTGGGCGTCATGCGCCAAGCCCAGGCACAGACTTACCCGAGTAAACCCATCCGCATGGTGGTGCCTTACGCGGCAGGCGGTAATGCCGACATCACGGCCCGTTTGATTGCCAAAAAAATGTCTGACAGCATGGGTGTGCCCATTCTTGTGGACAACAAGGGTGGTGCCAACGGCATGATTGGTACCGACATCGTCGCCAAAGCGCCAGCCGATGGTTACACCTTGCTGATGGATGCCAGCGGGCCCCTCGTAATCAATCCAGGCTTGTATGCCAAGGTGCCCTACGACACATTGAAAGACTTCATCCCAATCAGCCAGATACTGACTTACCAGTATGTGCTGGTGGTGCCTACAGGTTCGCCGATCACGAATCTTCCCGTTCTCGTAGCTAAAGCCAAGGCTGAACCTGGCAAGCTCAGCTATGGTTCCACCGGCATTGGCGGGGGAGGCCATCTGGCAGGCGAGTTACTGGCGCTGATGACCGGGACTCAGCTAACGCATGTGCCCTACAAAGGCAGCGCACCCGCACTGGCTGATTTGTTGGGTGGACATTTGGCTTTTACCTATGACACGGTGATCACTTCGGTGCCACAAATTGAGGCAAATCAATTGTTGCCTTTTGCCGTCTCGGGTCCGACGCGTGCCAAGTCCTTGCCGCAAGTACCAACGATGCAGGAGCTTGGTTATAAAGGTTTTGATATCACTCAGTTCGTTGGCCTGCTGGCGCCAGCCAGGACAGATCCTGCGATCATCACGCGCCTGCATCAAGAAGCTGTTAAAGCTGTCAAATCAGCCGAGGTTGTCCAACGACTCGGTGTTGAGGGGGGCAACGAATTGGTAGGCAGTTCTCCAGCGGAGTTCTCAGCAAAAATCCAGCGTGAACTGTTGCTTTACGAAAAACTGGTCAAAGACGCCAACATCAAACCTCAATAAAGTAGTCGCAGCATATGTACAAACTCGATTTATTGATTCAAGGATTTCCGGGCCGTGCTGTCTGTCACGGAGGACTTGGCTGGAGCACCGTCTCTTTGCTGCGAGGGCATGGACGTGTGGCCTTGGTGGATGTCGGTGCTTTTGGTGTTCGCCGCGAGTTGGCCAAGCAGCTGCAAGTCCAAGGGGTTAAGCCAGAAGATGTAACTGATGTGATCCTCACGCACGCGCACTATGACCATGCCGTCAACTTCACCTTGTTCCCAAATGCCACCGTCTGGATTGGCGACGAGGAGCTCACTTGGGCGGCCAGTCAGAGGCCTGGCTTTAATCCCTTGCCTGAGTTGTATGTGCGTGAACTGTTGAGTCTTGAGCGTGTGCGACGCATGGTGTCCGGCGATGAGCCCTTGCCAGGTCTCCAGGCCCTAGCCGCACCTGGCCATACACCAGGACATTTGATTTTTAAGCTCATTGCCAATCAACCCCCGGTCATCTTTACAGGTGATGCTGCGAAAAATCGGGCAGAGTTGTTATCCGGCGAGGTCGATGCCACCGCAAATGCTCAGCACAGCAGCGAGACCTTGGCGATGATCTGGGCGCACTGGCGTGCCGTGCCTGGTACCGTGCTTATTCCTGGTCATGACCTGAGCATGCAGCTCGACGCGCAAGGGCAACCCGACTACGTCGGTGAACGCAAGGCGGGAATTGAGGCTTGGTTTTCAGAATCCATTCACACCATGACAACGATCAATCTGTGTTGCGATACAGGTTTAGGTGTCAATTACAGAAATAATGACACATGACATTGAGTACCAACGTGAAGAATGCATTGACCCCCACAGGGCGTTTGCGTGCGTCCATCAATCTGGGTAATCCCATTCTTGCCAATCGCGATGCTGCGGGTTTGCCGGTGGGGGTGTCGATTGATCTGGCGCGGGAACTGGCCCACCGATTGGGTGTCGAAGTCGAGTTGGTGGTTTGCGATTCAGCGGGCAAATCTGTCGACGTGGTGACTGCCGATCAAGCCGACATTGGTTTTTTTGCGATTGATCCCCTGCGCGGACAAGGTATTTTGTTTACCGCTGCATATGTTTTGATTGAAGGCAGCTACCTGGTGCACGATGGCTCACCGTTGCAGCGCAATGATGAAGTTGACAACGCTGCTCATCGCGTCACCGTTGGCAAGGGCAGCGCCTACGATCTATATCTGACGCGTGCCTTGAAGTCCGCACAGATTGTTCGTGCGCTCACCTCGCCCGCTGTGGTGGACACCTTTATAGCCAATGGTGATGACGTTGCCGCAGGTGTCAAGCAGCAGCTCGAATCAGACGCCCAGCGCCTGCCTGGTCTGCGCTTGTTGCCGGGGCGCTTCATGGTCATTGAGCAAGCCATGGGCGTGCCCAAGTCTCGCGGCGAGGCTGCTCAAGCCGGCGTTGCTACTTTTGTCGAAGAGATGAAAGCCAGTGGTTTTGTGGCAAAGTCTTTGGCAAAACACCGCATCGTAGGTGCTGCTGTGGCACCAGCGCTAGCGTGAGCCGCTAAGCCGTCTCTAAATCAACGGTCTCAATGCTTGCGCTGTTTGTTGCAACAGTGGAAGCCAACGTGCGGCCAAATCGGGTGCATTCAAACCTGCACCTGAGCGCACCAAGTTGAGCGCAGCCATCGTGTCGCCACGCTGATTGCGCAGAGGCACCGCCAGTGCATCCACACCTAGCTCATGTTCTTGTGTGGCCAAGCAGTAATCCTGTTTTGCGATGCGTTTGAGTTTTTGCTTGAGTTCTGTGGTTTGTGTCGCCGTGTGCGCCGTCAGTCGGCTTAAGGGGTGGGCTTCTAACCATTCCTTGATATGTGTAGGACCTAGGTTGGCCAACAAAACTTGGCCAGTCGACGTGGCGTGTGCGGGTAGCCGCGTGCCCACATGCAGCCCATAAGCCAACACGCTGTGGCTGGCTTTGGTTGGTAAATCTGGTCCTTGCCAAATGCCGCGCGCCACGATGATGACCGCATCGTTTTGCAGCACCGCCACCGAACACGACAATTGCGTGGCCAAGCTCAATTGATGCAGCGAGGGTTGAACCGCGCGTGGCAAGCGGGCGCCCGACAAATAACTCCCCGCAAAGCCCAGCACCTTGGCAGATAGCCAGTAGTACTGGCCATCTGTTTCTAGATAGCCCAATTGGGTAAGCGTTAGCAAATGCCGACGTGCCGCAGCCCTCGTCAGTCCTGTGCGTTGCGCGGTGAGCGTGGCGTTCAGGCGTTGGCGTTCGGTGTCAAAGCTTTCCAGCACGGCCATGCCACGGGCCATGCCCTCAATCCAGTCGGACTTGTTCATGGGCGGAGGGTTGGGAGTAGGTTGCGCGATCATCGTGCAACTATTCTATTCACCGCGCAGAGTTCGGTTTTGGGCTTTGCGCTTGATCAATTGCGCTATTAATCTCATTGCACTTTTAAACAAATGAGGATTTGAGACATGCGTACACAAGTGGTGATTGTGGGTGCCGGCCCTTCGGGCTTGTTGTTGGGCCAGCTGCTGCACAGAG
>CANGOY010000126.1 GCA_947455585.1 Comamonadaceae bacterium | reverse complement strand
CGGCATGCCGGGCTCGCCAAACAAGGCTTGCTCGGCATCGGTTTGTGCATCGGCGTCTTCGACGGACACACTCAAAGCGTCGAGGGCATCTAGTGCCTCGCAGACAGCTTCCACGCTGTCTTCGGGGCACATCAGTCGCAGCTCAAACATCAGCGCTTGTGAGCGGCGAGCCACTCTTCCAAGTAGTGAATGTTGGTGCCACCGGCCATGAACTTGGCGTCCACCATCAACTCGCGGTGCAGCGGGATGTTGGTGTTGATGCCTTCGACCAAGGTTTCGTTCAATGCGGTGCGCATGCGTGCCAAAGCTTCGTCACGGGTGTCACCGTGCACGATGATTTTGCCGATCATCGAGTCGTAGTTTGGAGGCACGTAGTAGTTGGTGTAGATGTGTGAATCCACGCGCACACCTGGGCCACCGGGCGCATGCCACATGGTGATGCGGCCAGGCGACGGAATGAACTTGAACGGGTCTTCTGCGTTGATACGGCATTCGATCGAGTGACCACGCACTTCGATATCGCGCTGCGTGAAAGGCAGTTTCAAGCCAGCGGCCACCATGATTTGCGTTTTCACAATATCGATGCCCGTGATGTATTCGGTCACCGGATGCTCCACCTGCACGCGGGTGTTCATTTCAATGAAATAGAACTCGCCGTTTTCGTACAAAAACTCAAACGTGCCCGCACCGCGGTAGTTGATCTTTTTACAAGCCGCAGCGCAGCGCTCGCCGATCTTGTCGATCAACTTACGTGGAATGCCAGGAGCCGGCGCTTCTTCAATCACTTTTTGGTGACGACGTTGCATCGAGCAATCACGCTCGCCCAAGTACACCGCGTTCTTGTGCTTGTCAGCCAAGATTTGAATTTCGATATGACGTGGGTTTTGGAGATATTTCTCCATGTACACCGCAGGGTTGCCAAAGGCAGTGCCCGCTTCGGCTTTGGTCATTGCCACCGCGTTGATCAAGGCGGCTTCGGTATGCACCACGCGCATGCCACGACCACCGCCACCGCCAGCGGCTTTGATGATGACGGGGTAACCCACGCTCTTGGCAATGCGCTTGATAGCAGCAGGATCGTCAGGCAATTCGCCTTCAGAGCCAGGCACGCAAGGCACGCCTGCTTTGATCATGGCTTGCTTAGCCGACACCTTGTCACCCATGATGCGGATGGACTCAGCCGTTGGGCCAATGAACTGGAAGCCGCTTTTTTCAACGCGCTCCGCAAAGTCAGCGTTTTCGCTCAAGAAACCGTAGCCGGGGTGAATGGCTTCAGCATCTGTCACTTCAGCGGCCGCAATGATGGCGGGCATGTTGAGGTAGCTCAGCGCAGAGGATGCAGGGCCAATGCACACCGCTTCGTCAGCCAACTTGACGTACTTGGCGTCGCGGTCGGCTTCTGAATACACCATCACCGCTTTGACACCCAGCTCGCGACAGGCGCGTTGAATGCGCAGCGCAATTTCGCCACGGTTGGCGATCAGGATTTTTTTAAACATGGGAGACCCGCCTGTTATTCAATGATGAACAGAGGTGCGCCGTATTCCACTGCTTGGCCGTTTTCAGCCAAGATTTTGGTGATGGTGCCAGCCTTGTCAGCCTCGATCTCATTCAAGATTTTCATGGCTTCGATGATGCAGATGGTCTCACCTTCTTTGACTTGCTGACCCACTTCTGCAAACGACTTGGCGCCTGGACTGGACGAACGGTAGAACGTGCCCACCATGGGTGACTTGACGGTGTGACCAACAGGTGCGGCTTCGACCACAGGTGCAGCAACAGGTGCGGGGGCGGCAGCCACGGGTGCGGCCATTGCGACAGGCGCAGCAGCCATTTGCGTCACCATCGCCACAGGGGCGGGTGCACTCTTAACGATACGGACCGTGCCTTCTGCCTCGGTAATTTCGAGTTCAGACACATTGGAGTCGGAGACCAAGTCAATCAACGTCTTGAGTTTTCGCAAATCCATAACTACATCCTATTTGTTGTAAATAAGGTGCTAATTTACACCAATTTGCAAATCATCGCCCGCTAAAACTAGCTAAACAACCCATTTTTCGATGTCATTTGGCGTTAATTTGCCTACTTTTCGTTGAATCAAACGGCCTTGGCCGTTCAACACCACGGTGAAAGGCAGGCCGCCCACGTCATTGCCGAGCTGTTTGGCCAGCTCTGTGCCGTTCAATCCAGCCAAGCCAATCTTGTAACGCACTGGAAATTGACTGAGAAATTGACGTACGCGACTCGGCTGGTCAATCGCTAAGCCCAGTACTTGCCAGCCTTTTTCTTTATTTTCATGAAAGAAGGCATCAATTAAAGGCATTTCCTCAATACAAGGCGTGCACCACGTCGCCCAAAAATTGATGACCAAGGGGTGCCCTTGAAAAATCGTCATGGGCAAAGACTCGCCCGCGGGTGTGTCAAATTCGGCCGACCAAAAAGCCTGCATCGCATCTGCCGCGATGTCACCAGACACTTGCCCGGCTTGACGCTTCCAAGCTACGCCAGCACCCGCAATGGCCGCTAAGGCTGCCACGCCAGCGTACATCGCCGTGCGTCTATTTGCATTCATCGTCATTCAAATTCCTTCATTAATTTGTTGAGTGCAGCCAAATCACCTCGATAGGTTCTACCCTGTCCATCGGGCTTCAAGGCACCGCGCAAGTCGTCTAAGTCGTAAATCATCAAGTGAACCAGCACTTTTTGCTGCAAGCCTGGGCAGCCGCACAAGATGCTGAGAGCATCCACCGCTTCACCTTGGAAGCCCTGCACCGTGCTGACCTCGTAACGCACATTGTGGTCAATGAGGCTAATTTCAGCTGATTTGGAGTCATCACAGAACAACTGCAGATAAATATCTGACAAACCGGTGGCGGTGCCACGCCAGACGGATCCGCCCAAATGCGGCCTAAAAACTGCCATGCGTTCCATCCAAACCGCAGCCAGTTCACGCAAGGCTTGTAGTTCAGCAGGTTGGGTATCTAAACAGAACAAATCCAAATACTCACGCACCGCGTCTTCGACTTGGTCATTATTGGGCAGCTGTGCACGGGCATTCAGGCCAAGCTGCTTCACCGCACGACGTTTGGCGGGGCCGTATTCGAGCCCTTCTTCCACCACCATGCGTGCTGCTGTGGCTGCAATTTCTTCTTGAACCGTAGTCATATGGAGCGTGATTGTGGGGCCACCGAGAGCTGCCTGCTCTAAGCACGCTGAAACACCCTCCTAAAATAGGTGGATGCATATACATATTTTGGGAATTTGCGGCACGTTCATGGGTGGACTGGCTGCGTTGGCTCGTGAAGCGGGCCATAAGGTGACGGGTTGCGATGCGGGCGTCTACCCGCCCATGAGCGACCAATTGCGCGCCTTGGGTATTGAGCTGATTGAAGGCTTTGGCGCTGACCAAATGGCTTTGAAACCTGATGTGTATGTGATTGGCAACGTCGTCTCGCGCGCCCGCTTGGCCGATGGCAGCCCAAAGTTCCCGCTGATGGAAGCTATTCTGGAAAGCGGCGCCACATACACCAGCGGCCCGCAATGGCTGGCCGAACACGTGTTGCACCACCCAAGCCAACCGCGTCATGTGCTGGCCGTGGCAGGCACCCACGGCAAAACCACCACCACCTCGATGTTGGCGTGGATTCTTCAAGCTGCGGGTTTAGAGCCCGGTTTCTTGGTGGGCGGCGTGCCCATGAACTTTGGCGTGTCTGCCCGCTTGGGTCGTTTGAGTTCCGAGGCAGATGTGGCCGCGCACAAGCGCACGCCTTTCGTCATTGAAGCGGACGAATACGACACCGCCTTCTTCGACAAGCGCAGCAAGTTTGTGCACTACCACCCCCGCACCGCGATTTTGAACAACCTTGAGTTCGACCACGCAGACATCTTCGACAACCTCGCCGCCATCGAGCGCCAGTTCCACCACCTGGTACGCACCGTGCCTGGCAGTGGCCGTGTGGTGGTCAACGCCGACGAAGACAGTTTGCAACGCGTGTTGGACCAAGGCTGCTGGAGCGGTGTTGCCAAGTTTGGCATGAGCGCCAACGCAACTGGCCAAGATGGTTGGTCTGTGCAAGGCGAGCCCGATCACTTTGCGGTGTTGCACAACGGCCAAGAAGTAGGCCGTGTTCAATGGGACATCACAGGCGTGCACAACCAACTCAACGCCTTGGCCGCCATCGCCGCCGCAGAACACTTAGGCGTATCGCCCGCGCAAGCAGCGGCCTCGTTGACTGAGTTTCAAAACGTGCGTCGTCGTATGGAAGTGCGCGGCACCGTGGGACGAGCGGACGGTGACATCACGGTGTACGACGACTTTGCGCACCACCCCACCGCCATTCGCACCACTGTGGATGGTCTGCGTCGCAAAGTGGGGCCTAGCGCACGCATCTTGGCGGTGTTTGAGCCACGCAGCAACACCATGAAGCTGGGCACAATGAAGTCGCAACTACCGTGGAGTTTGGAAGACGCGGATTTGGCGTTTTGTCACTCGGGTGGTCTGGACTGGGATGCGGTCGAGGCTTTGTCGCCTATGGGGGCACGGGCTTCTGTAGCGGGCTCTGTGGACGAAGTCATTGCACAAGTGGTGGCTGCGGCGCAAGCGGGTGACCATGTACTGTGTATGAGCAATGGTGGTTTTGGTGGGATTCACGCTAAGTTGCTGGCTGCTCTGGCTTCGTAACCTTTCTTGTTCAAGCGTTGTTTGTTTGGGAGCAGCTATTGTTTCTCTCGCACGCACGCAGAGTGGTCAGTGCCTGATACGGCGCCATCACGGCCCGCAGGTACGTTAAGCCGTGTCAGGCACTGACCACTCTGCGTGCTGAGCGTGCGCAATCGAAACGTTTGGGTGCTTGCTCCTGCTTACGCAGTTCGGCTGTGCCACAGCCCACCTGCTCGCGCGAAGTTTTTCGTACAACCAAAACGCCGAGAGCACGGTGTCTGATTTGGCGCCATCACGGCCCGAAGGGACGTTAAGCCAAGTCAGATACCGCGCTCTCGGCGTATCTGTTATCGAAACGGAGCTAGGCCAAACCAGCCAAGCGCCGAATCAACCAAGAATCACGAACGCTTACGACGCGCTGCCACGGCCTCAGACAACACGTCCAACGAAGCCACAGAATCGTTCCAATCCAAGCACGCGTCGGTGATGCTCTTGCCGTATTCCAACTGCGACACATCATCTTTGCCTGGCGTGAACTTCTGAGCACCGCCCAAAATGTGACTTTCAATCATCACGCCAAACACTTGGTGTGAACCACCGCTGATTTGATCGGCGATGTCTTTGGCCACCACCAACTGACGCTCGTGTTGCTTGCTGCTGTTGGCGTGGCTGCAATCCACCATCAAGGTCGCTGGCAACTTTGCTTTAGCCAGCTCTTCACAAGCAGCGGTCACGCTGGCTGCATCGTAGTTAGGAGCTTTACCGCCGCGCAGAATGACGTGGCAATCTTTGTTGCCCTTGGTTTGCACAATCGCCACTTGGCCGTTTTTGTGCACTGACAAAAAGTGGTGTGCGCCAGCAGCCGCTTGAATCGCGTCGGTCGCGATTTTGATGTTGCCGTCCGTGCCGTTTTTGAAGCCAATCGGGGCAGAAATACCAGAGGCCAATTCGCGGTGCACTTGGCTCTCGGTCGTACGCGCACCAATCGCGCCCCACGAAATCAAGTCACCAATGTATTGCGGGCTGATGGCATCCAAGAACTCGCTGCCTGCGGGCAGGCCGAGGCGATTGATTTCAATCAGTAGCTGACGCGCAATGCGCAGGCCTTCGTCAATGCGGTAGCTCTCGTCCAAGTACGGGTCGTTGATCAAACCCTTCCAGCCAACGGTGGTGCGTGGCTTTTCAAAGTACACACGCATCACGATTTCCAAGGTGTCGGCGTACTTCTCCCGCAGCGGTTGCAAGCGACGCGCGTAATCAATCGCGGCAGCGGGGTCGTGAATGGAACAGGGGCCAATCACCACCAGCAGACGATCGTCTTTGCCGTTCATGATGTGGTGAATGGTCTTGCGGGTATGCGTGATGAGCTTCTCGACCGGTGTGTCTTGAATCGGGAAGAAGCGAATCAAATGTTCAGGCGGAGGCAGCACGGTGATGTCCTTGATACGTTGATCGTCGGTTTGACTGGTGTTTTCAACGTGGCTT
>CANGOY010000125.1 GCA_947455585.1 Comamonadaceae bacterium | reverse complement strand
GAGCCGAAGAAGTCAGATTCTTGAGCGAGTTCAGCGCGGCGTTGTTTGGCGGTGTCTTGGTCAATCACGCCAGCATTCAAGTCAGCGTCAATTGACATTTGTTTACCAGGCATGGCGTCCAAGGTGAAACGGGCGTTCACTTCAGATACGCGGCCTGCACCTGTGGTCACCACGACGAAGTTGATGATCATCAAAATCGCGAAGATGATGAAACCCACCACATAGTTACCAGCAATCACGAACTCACCGAACGCTTGCACGACCTTACCGGCAGCATGCGCGCCTTCGTGGCCATTGACCAACACCACACGGGTAGAGGCCACGTTCAGCGCCAAGCGCAACATAGTGGCAAACAACAAGACCGTGGGGAAGGATGAAAACTCGAGCGGTTTACGGGTGCCGATGGCGATCATGATCACCACCAAGCTGCAAAGAATGTTGAAAGTAAACAAAAAGTCCAACAACAACGGGGGCAATGGCAAGACCAGCATCGCCATGATGACGAGCACCACCACCGGAATACTTAGTCCGGAGAGGTCAAATTTCGACAAGTTGTGTCGAATCGTTGACAGAGTGAGAGTGCTCATTGAGGAAATCCAGTTGAAAGTGGAACGTTTTAGCTTCTTTTTGCTTTGAAAAAACTTTCGAGGCATGTTCATTAAGCAATCGATGTGCCAAGTCAAACTGACACCAATGCACCTTTCCGCTAACTGCGGCAAAAACTGTCCTGTCACGGTTCTTGCTTAACTCCTTGGCAAACTCGTTTAAAGACAACCATGAACCTGTCCAGCTATCTCCAAATGCCACCCGCTCCGCTGGTGCCAAACAACACCTCCAACTCGGTGCCGCAAGGCGCACGTTCAGGTGTGAACTCGTCTGCGGGCTCAAATTTGGGGTTTGATTTCGCAGATGTGATGGCGCGCCAACTGCAACGGCTGGTGCCGCAACAGCGGCAAATTCTTGCCGCTGACGCACCTCAGCCTGAGGAACCACAAGCGCCCACACCGGATTCACGTCCAGTTGAAGCCCCTCCTCGCGCAACCAACGGTACAGATACAGATACACGTGAATCTGGTGAAGCGCGACAGACTCGCTCCGATCAAAACAACACAAACGACTCGACGGACAGCCCTGCCTCTCAGCACACGCATGAGCGCGCTAAAAGCACCACACGCAAAACACTGAACAACGATGTCGACGCCTTGCTAGCCGGATTGATGCAAGGTGCGCCTGTTGCCCCCGCCACAATGCCCCAAAGCCAAGCCGAGACAAGCCTGGTGGCGGTAACACCTGCCCAGACCGCAACACAAGCGCCGGCTGCGACAGCACTGACGAATACAGCAGCACTTCAAACCGTGGAACTAAGTCCGCAAATGCGCATCATCACGGACCCTCAAAAAGCACCGAGCCCTGAGAGCTTGGCAGCTTTTGCCAAATCCATGGGACTGGACGAGTCGGCCATTCAAAACCTTTTGGCACAACAACCGGCCACGCCTGCTACGTTGTTGGCAGGCACAGCAAACAACGCCAGCGCTCAATTAGCAACAGGTGTTTTGCCGCTGACGTTGCCTCATGAGACCAATGGTTTACAAGTTACCGTAGGCACGTCACTCAATGGCTCAACCCTCGGTCAAACATCTACTACAACCGTTGACAGCGCGGTAGCCGCGCAATTGGCAACAATGAATGCGTCGTCGCAACAACCTGCTGCGGTTTCTGGCGCAGGCTTGGCTGCTGCGGCATCCACCTTAATCGCCCCCACCATCCCGGGCTTGACGCCGACCGACATGGCAGCGATCCAACAATTACAAATCACGGTATTGCCTGCAGCGGTACTGCCAGTGAACACCGCTGTAACCAACACTCCCACGCCAAGCACCATCGACATGTTGTCGCTGTTTGGCTCGGGCGTGAATGAGCAAGATGTGAGTGCCCTCTTGTCACGCTTCTCAGAAGATGCGGGCAACGAGAGTAACCCTGACCAACAACCCTCGCAAGGCGAAGGCAACAATTTCAGCAACTTTGCTCAGGCATTGACACGCAGCAACACTGCGACCAGTGCAGCGCCCACCACCGCAACAGTGGGGCCAAACATGAGCGAGGTCTACGATCAGCTGAGCGACAAGATGGCCACCGAAATGGCCGCTCGCATGCACAAGCAACTCAGCGATGGCGAATGGAAGATGAAATTTGCGCTGCGCCCCTCGAATTTGGGCGGCGTAGAAATTCAACTTGAGATGAAAGACGGCAAACTCGACGCCGTCTTCCGTGCCGACAACCCACTCACCCGCGACTTGCTGCAAAACAGCAGCCAGCGTTTGCGTGAAGCACTTGGTAACTTTGGCATTAATGCCGGTCAAGTGAACGTGGGCCAAGGCGGTGGCAACACCCCACAAAACAACTCAGGGGGTGCTGGTAAGCAGCCCCAAGTTAGAGACAATTCAACTTCGCAAGTCAACGGCACAGGCAGCGCTTCTAGCGCCACCTCTACCCGCAACAAGGCCAATGCGTCCTTGCTTGACCTCTATGCATAAATTACGCATGACAATCTGAACACTAGGAGAACGATATGGCAGAAGCAGAAGCAGCACCGGCAGAAGAAGTTGTCGAAGGCGAACCGAAGAAAAAGAAACCCATTCTTTTGATTTTGGTGATCGTGTTATCCGTGATCGTTTTGGTCATGTCGGTGATGTTCGGCACCTTGTATTTCTCTGGTTTCTTCGAGCACAAGAGCGAAGCAGCGGCCCATGAAAAAGTGGACGAACTTGAGAAAGAGGCCGAAAACGCACACAACGCGGTACCTGAAGGTCCAGCGAAAGTGAAAAAAGAAGCCGAAGCCACGCGCTTTGAGAACACGTATTTGGAAATTGACAAAGAGTTCATGACCAACATCACGAGCTCGAAAAAAATCATGGTCGTGAAAGTGGCCGTGATGACCCACTACGACTCACGCGTGTTCGACAACATCAAGAAGCATGAATTTGCCATTCGTTCTGCGGTGTTAGACGTGATGCGTCAAAGCACCGAAGCCGATGTGGCCAAATCTGACTTCCGCACTGACTTGGCAGCCAAAATCAAAGTCGTCATGAACGAAATGCTGATGAAGTACGAAGACTTCGGCGGCATTGAAGACGTGTTCTTCACCTCTTTCGTGATGCAGTAACCCTAGAGTCCACATGAAATCTAACCTGCTCTCGGACGAAGAACTGGCCGCGCTGTCGGAAGGCGTGCGCGACGGTTCGATCGAGACCGACACTGGCTTCAACAACAGCGTGCGGGTGCGCAAGCACGACCTCGCCAGCGAAGACAGCAGCTTGGGTGTGAACGTTTCGTCGATCGACATGATCAACGAGCGCTTCATCCGACTGTTCCGCCTTGGCTTGCTCGAAGTACTGCGTACCAGCCCGCGTGTGAACCCCACACGCGTGCAGATTTTGAAGTTTGGCGATTACCTCAAAGGCCTGCGCGCACCGTTGTCCGTGAACATGGTTCGCATGAACCCCTTGCGCGGCAACTCGGTGATCATCATCGACCCCAATGTGGTGTTTAGCTCGCTCGACAGCTTCTTTGGAGGCTTTGGCAGAGGCGTGGGTGAATTGCCTTCTGGCCGTTTGTTCACCCCCACTGAAACGCGCATCATCAAGATCATCTTGGAGGTGTTCTTCCGCTCGTTGACCGAAGCATGGGGTCCGTTGATGCCCATCGAATGCGAGCATGTGAGTTCTGAGATCAACCCTCAATTCGCACAAATCGCCGACGAAAACGACTTGGTGGTCTTGAGCCGCTTTGAAGCCGATGCCACCGCCAGTGGCGGCAAGGGCTTCATCGACTTGGTCTACCCCTACGCCACCTTGAAGCCTGTGCGCGAACTGCTCAGCAGCCGTGTGCAAAGTGGCGAAGGCAACGAAGAGTCAGACAGGAAATGGCGCAAAGACCTCGCGGCAGCGGTGGGCGATGCGAAGCTGGAGTTGCAAGTCACCATGGGTGAAATCAAAACCACGCTGCACCACTTGAACCATTTGCAAGAAGGCGATTTGTTGTTCTTCAAGAAAGACGACACCGCACTGATGAGCACCGATGGCGTCCCCGCTTTTCACGTCAATGTGGGCACACGCGGCTCACAAGTGGCCGTGCAAATTGACCACGAACACGTTCACGGCAAACTCTGAGACAGGAATACATCATGACCGACGAAAAAGAAAACACAACCCCAGAACACGACGAAGCCGAAGCAGCGACTGCTGAAGCCGCCGAGCACGAAACACAAGACGTTGTTGCCGCAGCACACGAGGACGACGCCGAACCGAGCTTGGAAGACTTCAAGCCAACCATGCCTGGCAACATCAACCCCGAGGTGTTGCAAAACATCGTCGTGAACTTGTCCATCGAAGTGGGTCGTGCGCAAATCAAAATCAAAGATTTGATGCGCCTCACCCAAGGCAGCGTGGTCGAACTCGACCGCATCGCTGGCGAACCGCTGGACCTGTTGGTGAATAACTCAGTCGTGGCCCAAGGCGAAATCGTGCTGGTGAACGACCGCTACGGCGTTCGCTTGACGCGTGTGGTGCCCTCTTCTGAGCGCCTCAAGCTAATCTAACCGCTGATTAGCGCTGGGTCATGTCGCCTTTGACCTGACCACCGCGCTCGATTTCAATCTCGCCATACGTCACAGTGCCGCGCACGCGGCCTGTGCCTCGCACAATCAGCAATTCGCGGCTGGTCACGTTTTCGTTCAACTCGCCTTTGACGTCCACAAACTGCGCCGTGGTTTTGCCGGTCATCACGCCTGATGTACCGATTAGCACATCGCGGGCCTCTAGCTCACCATCGAACTTGCCAGAAATGATGGCTTGATTCGGCGCCTTGATGGAACCACTGAACACCACACCTTCACCGATGAAGATGCTGTTCTCTTTGGTCATGTCGTTTGGGTTGTTCATTTTTTGCTTTCTGTGATGAATTCAAGTGAAGGGGTGATAGCTGCTAAACAGTCGCTCGCACGGCCTTTGCCCAGTGCTGCGACACGCAAACCTTGCAGATACAGCGCCCACAGGGCTTGGCAGCGTGCATCTACATGCGCAAAACCGTGCGCGTGTAAAGCGATGTAGACAGGCGTCATGAACTTCATGGCTTGGTTGGTCACACGTGCTTCGTCGACCACAGACCAAGTCCATGCATACGGTTGAATGGCTGTATGAAACGCCAATTGCTTTAAGTCGTGTTGGTACATCTGCAAGACATAGGCTTTGACTTGCTCGGTGAGTGAGGTACCCATCGTGGCGAGGTCAAGTCCCATCAGCTTCTTGATGAGGATTTCGTTTTCAGCCACGACCACATGACACACCAAATTTGCTTTGGTGAAGCCAAACTCCATCAACTGAGGAATGGTCATGCGGTTGTCTTTGGCGATTTGCGCCAAGCTCAGTGCATCAAAGTGGCCAGACTCTATTTTTTCTTTGGTGTAAAGCACCAAGCTGACGAGCCGATTCTTCAACAACACCGGCAACTCAACTTCGTCGCTTTCTTTGATTTTTTGGAAATTCATCGAAAATTTAAAATGAGTCAGCGGCTGTTTAATTGAGAAATCTGACAATATTGTCATCAGAATCAACAACACGGTCTATACGCTTTCTGGCGTACGAAAAGTACATCAAAGCTATAGGCATCAACCTTCGTAAAACACATGAACGCAGACCTGATCGACCCCCAAGCCATGCTTCGCCTCAGGGCTATCTGCAAGCTCGACCAAGCGCGTGTCGCACGTTTATGTGGACTCACCGAAGCACAGGTGCGTGAGCTCGAAGCCGGCGCGCACGGCCAATTCGCCACACCAGAGATGAAGCTGCAAGCGGCGTTAAAAGTGGCCGCCACCTTGAGCGGTGCACAAGCCAACGGCATGCCTGTGGTGAACGTGTTTCGTTCACGTGCGGTGGGCGCTGGTGCGGGACTGCAACTGCCCCGCGTCAAGTTTGAACAAGCAGCACCGCCCAAAACCAAATTTCCAGACTCACCCGAATTCTTCAAAATCCTGCTGATCTTTGTGGTGATGGTTTTCTTGCTTGTGGCAGTGGCCATGCCTTTGCTCTACACCCTACCCTCGCCACCGCCGAAACTTTCTTATGTTTGCAAATCAACATGAAAAAACGCCTGCTCT
>CANGOY010000124.1 GCA_947455585.1 Comamonadaceae bacterium | reverse complement strand
GAGGTCTTCATGGGCTACGTTGAAGCGGTAGCCAAAGTCGGCCCCTTCGCCAAAGCGCCCACCTAAATCGGCGGCGACCAAACGGTTGTTGCCCGGGCCGTAGCTGAGCGTGACATCGCGTATGGTTTTTTCAGCGTTGTTAGGAGCGCGCTTGACCACGTAGTTCACCAGTCCACCCGGGGCGCTGGTGCCAGACTGAATGCCGCTGGTGCCCTTGAGCAACTCGATGCGCTGTTTGTTGTCCATCGGGATGATGGTCTCGGCAGAAATGGGCAAGCCTTCACGGCGGAAGTTGTAGCGGTTGTCCAGAGCAAAACCGCGTACGCTGAGCTTGTCCCAATAAGCGGGTAGGTTGTAGCTGTCGCTCACCGATGCGTCGGTGCGAAGCGCATCCGTGACGCGTTGTGCGCCAATATCGCGCAAGGTTGCGTTGCCGATGGTGGTGACGCTCAAAGGCAGCTCTTGAAGCGCTACACCATCAAAGCCGGATACCCGAACAGGTGGCTCGGCAGTGATGGTGATTTCTGTAGGGTTGTGGTCAGCCCAAGCGCTGGAGGTGGCGGCGATGCACAGTGCAATGGCACTGTGTATGCGCGAAACTCCAAACAACCTAGACTTGCAACTCATACCCTAACTTTACTTTAACTTCAGAGGCGAAATTGGACGCTCGCCCTTAAAGTGCGCGGGGCGCCGGGGTAGAGGTAGTAGTGGTCGTATTGGGCTGGTGACTCACGCCAATATTGTTTATCAGCCAAGTTTTCAATCGCCAGCGTCCATGTGGATGCAACGTTGTTTACTTTTGTATCGTAATGGGTCGAAGCACCCAACGTGGTCCACGCGGGGAGTTTGACTTCACCGTGTTCCGTGACATTGCGTTCACCTTCTCGCGAAAGCCGCAGTCCTGAACGCAGTCCTGGAATGCTGCTGAATTTGTACTCTGCCGATGCGCGCAAGATGTACGCGGGCACGTTAATGGGGCGTTGTCCGTTCAAGTCGGTCGCGAGGGTGCTATTTTGTCGTTGGGCATCAAGCCATGTATAGCCGGCACCCAAATTCCATTGACGGATAGCAGCGGTGTTCCCGCTGAGTTCTAAACCTCGGTGATGGGCTTCACCATCGATTTGGCGAATTTGATTGACATCAGTGGTCGTTGGACGCGTGATGTCAAACCAAGTGACCTGCCAAGCACTTTGGGTGGTTTGTCCTTTAACGCCAATTTCTTGTTGTTTGCTTCTTAATGTTGGGAGCGGTTGTCCCGGATTGGAAAAAGTGAGGGGTTTGTTAGGAACCACGGCAGATTCCACACCTTCACCATAGCTTGCATAAGCCGTTACGACGGGGGTTAGTTTGTGGCTCAGGCCTATCCATGGCGTTGTGATGCTGCGTTCATCGCGTACGGCTTCTGTGCCATTGGTGTTGATGCTGCTGCGATCAATGCGGTTGTACCGAAGGCCTAACCATGCGGATGTCAAATCCGTGAGATGGATGCGGTCTTTTGCGCCAAACTCACTTGCATATTCAGTTAAGTTGGTGCCACTGTATGAGGCGTCGCATCCTGAGCCTAATGTGCATGGAGTGACTTGCAGACTGAATACATTGCCAGAACCAATGAGATTGGATGGTTGAGTGAGCGGCGTTTGCGTCAACATGCGTTGTCGCATGACGTTGAAACTTAAGTCATGTTTCAAACTTCCAAGCTTGACTGAGCCAGCCAGCTCTGTAGACAAAACGTCCGCATAGCGATGTTCGTTTTCACTGCGCCAGTCATAGAGGTCAAAGTTGCCTTGGGCATCGAACATGTTCGTGATTGGAGATGAGCCGCTTGCCCATGCAAGCCGGTCATTGGCGTGCAGATGTTGTCTTCCCAGTTGTGTTGTCCACTGCCAGTCATTTGCCAGTGATTGACGCAGACGCACAGTGCCCGTCATTGCATCAAAAACACCCGGTACGCTCCACGGCTGTCGAGTCAGATTGATGCGTGGATCGACGGGGGCTGGCAGTTTTGCTGTCGCTGGATCACCCGTGCCCAACACGCTGTAGGCGTTGACGCCAATTTGCTCGCGATGTGATTGCTCAAATTCAAAGTCAATCACGGTTCCTGGTTTCAGTCGCCAGTCCATTGCCAATGCCACCAAGTCACGATGGCCTGTCGTGTCTTTGATGTAGGGGTTGAGGTCTTCATGGGCCACGTTGAAGCGATAGCCAAATTCAGCAATGTTGCCAAAACGTCCACCTAAATCAGCCGCGACTAAACGGTTATTACCTTCACCGTAGCTCATGGTGATGTTGCGAATTTTTTGTTCTGCGTTGGTCGGTGCACGTTTGACCACATAGTTCACCAAACCTCCTGGGGCACTGGTGCCAGCTTGAATGCCACTGGTGCCTTTGAGTAATTCAATGCGCTCTTTGTTGTCCATGGGAATCATCGTCTCGGCACTGATGGGCATGCCTTCTCGGCGGTAGTTGTATCGGTTGTCCAAAGTGAAACCACGCACGCTGAGCATGTCCCAATAGGCAGGGGAGTTGTAACTGTCCGAGACCGATGCATCGAGACGCAAAGCATCACTCACGCGCCTGGCTCCAATGTCTTGGAGCGTGTTGTTGGTGATGGTGGTTGTGGAGAATGGCAATTCACGTGTGCTGACATCACCAAACCCGGAAATTTGGGAAGGCAGCTTGTCAATGATGGTGATTTCAGTTGGGTTTTGTTGTGCCCAAGCGTTAGATGCAATGCAGATGGCCACAGCCGCAGAAATGCGAGTGGCTTTGAAAAATGGCGAATGGTTTGCCATGACGTTTCCTTAAACGTTATGACAGGTCGGCTGACTTTGAAACGAGTGAACGCTCTATTGAGTGAAGAGCCTCGTATTAAGACCAAGCTTCCCTGCGCGAGGATTACCTCAATCAGGTTCAAAGGGACTTTCTCAGTCGAAGTCGGTGACGGCTTCAACACCCCTAGCGGATGCGTTATTGCTAACGCGATTTGGATTTTAAGCGAGTCCGAGCAGGCGGTGCAGCTCGGTCGAGGTTGTCGTGTACTGCAGCAGGGTTTTTCGTGTGGGGTGCACGATGGCGGCTGCGCCAAAAGCAGCAAGGGTGGCTTCGTGAAAGCCGCACAAGATGAGTTTCTTTTTGCCGGGGTAGGTGTTGATGTCGCCCACAGCAAAGATGCCTGGCACATCGGTGGCAAAGGTTTCGGTGTTGACCACCAGTTGCTTGCGCTCTATCGCCAAGCCCCAGTTGGCGATGGGGCCGAGTTTGGGGGAGAGGCCTAAGAATGCCAACACGTGCTGGGCTGGACGCTCCATGGTTTGGCCATCGGGCGTGGCCACTTGCACGGCGTGCAGCTGATGTGCTGTGCTCAACAAGGCGGTGGGCTGGCCAATCAGCAGTTGCAGTTTGCCGCTGGCCACTGCATCACGCATGGCTTGCAGCAGCACGGGCTCGGCGGTGAACACATCGCGGCGGTGCATTAGCGTCACGCTGCGTGGTGCCTGCGCTTCGAGTGTCAGCTTCAAAGCATCCGCCACAGCAGTTTCTTCGCCTCCCATCACAACCACGTCTTGGCCAGCAAAACGGGATGCATCCGTCAAGCGGTAATGCACGTGTGTGCCTTCGCGTTCTGCTGCACCTTCTACGCTCAACTTGCGCGCTTGGAACGCGCCTACGCCTGCGGCGATGACCAAAACTTTGCACACAAAGTGTTGTCCAGTCGACGTGGCCACTGAGATAGAGCCATCGTCTAAGCGAGCAACTTCAGTCACTTCTTGGTTGAGGTGAAACGTCGGCGCAAAGGGTTTGATTTGTGTTTGGAGCTGCGCCACCAACTCACGGCCCGTGCACACAGGGATGCCTGGGATGTCGTAAATCGGTTTGTCGGCGTACAACTCAACACACTGGCCGCCTACGTGGGGCAGTGCATCGATGATGTGGCTGCGAATGTCTTGCAGTCCGAGCTGAAAAGCCTGGAACAGGCCCACAGGGCCTGCGCCCACGATGACAGCGTCGGTATGAATCGTGTTTGCCGAAATCATGTGAGCCGTCATGGGGCTGAGCGCGTTGTGCTTAGCGCTTGAGTTCGGCGAGCTTGCCGGTTTTGTCTTTCCATGCGTCTGCATCGGCCATGGGCGCTTTGCGCTTGGTGATGCTGGGCCAGCCTATGAGAGACAGCTCAGCGTTGAGCTTGGTCATGTGCTCTTGGCCTTCTGGCACGTCTTCTTCTGCGTAGATGGCGTTCACAGGGCACTCGGGGATGCACACGGCGCAGTCGATGCACTCGTCTGGGTCGATGGTGAGGAAGTTAGGGCCTTCGCGGAAGCAGTCGACGGGACAAACGTCCACACAGTCGGTGTACTTACATTGGATACAGGCTTCGGT
Organism: Comamonadaceae bacterium; assembly: GCA_947455585.1. Taxonomy (GTDB): domain Bacteria; phylum Pseudomonadota; class Gammaproteobacteria; order Burkholderiales; family Burkholderiaceae_C; genus Limnohabitans. The sequence goes on along the minus strand of CANGOY010000124.1, from coordinate 1,794 downwards.
GACTACGTGCGTCATGTCTATTCAATCGATGGGTAAAAAAGAGGGGCAACAGCGGTCTGCCGTTGCCCAAGCCTTTGATTTTAAACGGGAATCAATTCAGGGCTTTGCGAGCGGTCAGTTCACCAGCACAGCGCCTGAGGTTTTGTGCGTCGCCGTGTCGACCAGCACCAGTGCGCCCAAGATGCGTGACTGCTTGAAAGGCAGCGTCACCAGTGGCTCTTGTAGGGCCAAAGTCACGTGGCCAATGGCGTTGGGTGCGAGCTCGGTGGCTTCTTCCTCGGCCAAGGTGTTCACGTTCAGGCGGTGCACCACGCGTTGTACTTTGGCTTTCACCCAGCGGTGGCCATGCAGTGCCCAGTAGAGGCGACCAGCCACTAAGGGCTCGTCGTCCATCCACGCGATGGTGGTGTTGAGTTGGCGTTGGCCTTCTGGGCTGCCCTCGGCGGCCAGCAACCAATCACCACGCGACACGTCCACTTCACGGTCCAACACGATGCCAGCGCTGTGGCCTGCGGCTTTGTTTTGTGGCTCGCGTGTGGCCGAGAGCACTTGCGACACCACAGCCGTCTGGCCGCTTGGGAAAACTTTGATGGTTTGGCCTGGTTCTATGGTGCCCGTGGCCACACGGCCCCAGAACACGCGGCGGCCTTGGGTAGTCACGCCTGAGTCGTGGAATTTTTCCACCCACTGCACGGGGAAGCTGAAAGCCACCTCGGTCTCAGCAGGCGTGTTGGGCAACTCTTCCAAGATGCTCAAAAGGCTAGGGCCGGTGTAACCGCACCAGTCGGTTTGGTCATTGTTCTCGGTGGTCACCACGTTCCAGCCTTTGAGAGCAGACACGGGGACCATGGCGGTGATGGTGATGCCAGCATCAGTCGCAAATTTACGCAAAGCAGATTCGATATTTTTGTAGGCAAGGGCAGGGTCTTCCACGGCATCGAGTTTGTTGATGGCAAACACGATAGAAGGCACGCGCAGCATGTTGACCAACAGGGAGTGGCGGCGTGTTTGTGGCAGCAATTCAAGTGCTGTGTTTTTCCAATCCAGCTTGATGGCATCGACCAACACCACGGCAGCGTCAGCGCTAGAGGCGGCGGTGACCATGTTGCGTGTGTATTGCTCGTGGCCCGGCGCGTCGCCAATGATGAACTTGCGTGCTTCGGTGTTGAAGTAGCGGTAGGCCACGTCAATCGTGATGCCTTGCTCGCGCTCGGCAGAGAGGCCGTCAGTCAACAAAGCGAGGTCTGTTTCGCCGGAGCGTTGTACGCCGGCCAAGTGGTCTTGCAACACGGCTTTGGTGTCGACCAACAAGCGACCAATCAAGGTGCTTTTGCCATCGTCGACCGAGCCGCAGGTGATGAATTTAAGTGCGTTCATTAGAAATACCCGTCTTTTTTGCGCTTCTCCATCGAAGCCTCAGATGTTTTGTCGTCCATGCGTGTGGCACCGCGTTCGCTCACGTCAGCAGCCAAGGTCTCGATGACGATTTGCTCGGGCGTGGCCGCTGTGCTTTCGACAGGGCAGGTGCAGGTGATGTCGCCCACGGTGCGGAAACGCACGTCACGCACCACCACTTCTTCGCCGTCTTTGGGCGGTGTGAGTTCAGTCACAGGCACCAACAGGCCACGGCGGTCCACCACTTCACGCTTGTGCGTGTAGTAGATGGATGGCAGTGCAATTTTTTCGCGCGCGATGTATTGCCACACGTCGAGCTCGGTCCAGTTGGAGATGGGGAACACGCGGAAGTGTTCGCCGGGCTGTAACTTGTGGTTGAACAAAGTCCACAGTTCAGGG
>CANGOY010000123.1 GCA_947455585.1 Comamonadaceae bacterium | reverse complement strand
GCGTGGTGGGTTTGTTTGCCGCTGCCTTGGGTTTTTAAAAACCTGTCATCCGTTTGCGCGGCGCGCGCGTTGTAGAGCTACCTTTTAACAAAGTGAGTTTTCTATGAAATGCGTATCCATTCTCTTAGCTTGTTTGTTGTCTGCCGTGTTGGCCGTGCCAGCACAAGCTCATGGCTTTGGCCATGGCGGTGGTGGATACGGTGGTTATGGCGGTCATCACGGTGGCGGTTATGGTTACCGTGGCGGTTGGGGCAATAACTGGGTGGCGCCTGTGTTGGGTGCTGCTATCGTGGGCGGTGCCATTTACGCGGCCAGCACACCCAGCTATGCCATGCCACAGCAAGTGGTGGTGCAACAGCAATATGCGCCGCCTAGCCGTGTGGCGTATTTCTGCCCCACCTCGCAGCAGTTCTACCCAAATGTGCCCAGCTGCCAAGTGCCTTGGCAACCGACCAATTACTAAAACAAAAAGCCGGGCTAGCCCGGCTTTTTGTTTGTTGTGCACGGCACGTACTTGAAGTTCCTTGGTCAGGTCTTTAAAGCGTGACCACTTCTTTGTGACCCAAGCGGTTGGAGTAACGCACTTTGCCACCCGTGGTTTCTAGTTCCACGCGCGCGCTGAGGCCCGCATACACATGGTGTTTGAGCCACTCCAGTTCTTGCTTCATTTCAGGCTCACCGGCCACCACACGGCTCCAGCAGCGGAGCTCGGCCGACCATCTGTAGTTGCGTGCCTTAAGCTTGTCTTTGGTCTCAAACGGCGAGTTGATGGCGTAGACCTTTTGTTGCGGTTTGTTCAAAGTCATCAGCACCGCCAGCAGGGCGGTTTGTTGGCTTTGCGGCAGCACTTGATTCAGCAGTTCTAGCAGCGCCCAGCAATCGGCCTCTGCGCGGTGGGCTTCGTAAAAGTAGCCTTGGGTGCTGAGCAAATATTCCAGCTTGGCTGAGCCAAAACCTTCTTCGCGCCAGTCAATGTCTTTGATGCTACAGCCCCAGTTGAGTTGTTCAAACAGGGGCCAGCGAGCCTCCACAAATGGGCGGTCAAACGCAGCGTTGTGGGCAATGACCACGTCCACGTTTTTCAAAAATTCAGCCACGCGCGCGTCGTCAATGCGGTGGCCATGCACCATCTCGTCGGTGATGTGGTGCACCGCAATGGTGGCCGGGGGAATGGCAAAGCCTGGGTCTTCCAATTCGTCAAATACATCGCTCACGCGGTAGACCACGCCTGTGACGGGGTCGAATTCAAAGGCCAGCATGCCCAGCTCAATCACGCGGTCTTGGGCCACGTCAAAGCCGGTGGTCTCGGTGTCAAGCACCACGCCTTTGCTGAGCTTTTGGCCGGGCGCGGGAGTGTTGAACACACGGCCAGGGATGAGGCGGCGAAGCACGCGGTAGTCTGGGTGTTGTTCGAGTTGTTGGGCGAGTTGTTCGATGTCTTGAGTCATGGGTGTAATGTTAAGCGTGGTCGGCCTGTGTCGCATTGCGTTTGGCAATGGCGCGTGCAAAAAAAACGCCCAGCACCACCACGCCTAAGCCTACACCACCCAGCACATAGCTGGAGTTGAAGTGACTGATGAGTGCGGCCAACACCAGCACGCCAATGGACTGGCCTAAAAACAAAAAGCCTGCAAAGAGGGTCACACCTGTGGCACGCGCTGTGGGCACCATTTGCGTGGCTTTTGCCTGCATGGTGTTGTGAAACATGGCAAAGCCAAAACCTGCCACAAAGCAAGCGGGCAGGGCCAGGGGCCACCAAGGGGTGAACGCAATCACCAAGAATGCCAAGCCAAAGTACAAACCGCCAAAACGTGCCAAGCCGACTTCGCCAAAGCGGCGAATGACATGCTTGGCCGCTGCCATGTAGGCCATACCACCCAAGCCAAACAGGCCCGTGGTGCCACCCGCTAAGGTGAGTGAAATTTGGTGCGTCTGGTGCAAGTGCGATGCGGTGACCGCCAGCAAACCAAACACCATGGCGCCCTCAATCAGCGCGATGCTCAACAGTGTGCGAGCCCACGCGTTGTGAGCCACTTGTGTGAGCTGCTTGAAAAATCCAACCTGCGCATGCGCGTGTCGCGCCGCAGGCTCTAAGTGCTTGAGTTGCTGCCACAGCAAAAAGCTCACGGTGGCAAACGTACCGGCCATCAGCGCAAACGCCCAACGCCAGCCCAAGGTGTCGGTCAGCAAGCCACCAAACAGCTGACCGGCTGTGATGCCTAACATGGTGCCCAAGCCCACGCGTGCCAGTGTTTCTTGGCGTTGTTCGTAATGCACGGTGTCGCCCACCCAAGCCAGCGAGAGCGGAATGATGGCTGCGGCTGCCAGTGCTGTGGCCACGCGGGCAGCGACCAACCCATCAAGGTTGGTGCTGAGGCCTGACAGCACGCACGCCACACTACACCCCATGGCAGCCAGCATGACCACCCGGTATTTGCCAAAGCGGTCGCCCACGGGGCCGTAGAACAGCTGCATCAACCCATAAGCAATCGCGAAGAAAGAGATGACCTTTGACACCTCGCTGATGGGCGCATGAAACACCTGCGACAGCTCGGGCAGCATCGGGTCACAAATGCGTTGCACGGCCATGCTGCAAAACGTGGCGAGTGACAACAAAAAAATCGCCCGACGGGTGGTGGGCGATAGCGCGTGTGTCGTCGCGTCTGAGGGGGGTGTTTTTGTTTTCAAAGCGTCTGAACTTTACCTGCTACCTGTGCTTGGCGGCTGTCGCCTTTGAGTAAAACTTAAGAAATTTGCAGTTTGCGGTTTAGCATTGTCACTATGAAGTTTTGTGTGTCTTTGTTAATAGGTTTGATGTGTGTTGCGAGTGGGGCTGTCAGCGCGCATGCCACGACAGAGGGGGTCAATGCTGAAGTGCTGGGCGTTTACTTTGCCCCGTCTGCCCATGTTGCCTCCTCAATTGTGAAAGTCATTGATGCCAGCGAGCACGAGGTGCTGGTGCAGGCCTATGGCTTCACGCACAACGCGATTGCGCAAGCTTTGGTGCGGGCGCATCAACGCGGCGTGACCGTGCGGGTGCTGTTGGACAAAAAGAGCCAAAGCGCTAACCGCTATGTGATTGACGTACTCGCTGATGCAGACATTGAGGTGCGTGAAGACGGCAAACACGCATCGCCCACAACAAGGTGATGGTGATTGACCAGTCCATCGTCATCACAGGCAGCTTTAACTTCACCAACTCGGCAGCCACGCGCAATGCTGAGAATTTTTTGGTGTTGAAGTCTGCAGATTTGGCCGAAAAATACCGTGTTCAATGGCAAAACCACTGGGCGCACGGCGTGGAATAAGGGTTTCAAAAGCCAGATTTAGTCTGTCAGCTCTAAAAACGCACCATTTAGGCGCAAACCCCTTGTCAACGTGAAACTCTTCTCTAAAATACAAACCATGCTGCACTGCAACATAAATTCAGCTTAGGCAGGATTCAGAGCAGTTTGACCATCCTTTTTTAATTTTGGAGATTTGAAATGACTTTGACACCTGAACAAGTAATCGCCGCTAACAAAGCTAACCTCGAAACTTTGGTTGGTTTGACCACCAAGGCTTTCTCTGGCGTGGAACAACTCATCGAGTTGAACTTGGCCGCTGCTAAAAGCACTTTGGCTGATTCACAAAAACAAACCCACGCTGCTTTGAGCGTGAAAGACGCACAAGAATTGTTGGCTTTGCAAGCCAGCCTGTTCCAGCCTTTGGCTGAAAAGGCTGCTGCCTACAACCGTCACTTGGTGGAAATCACCACAGGTACAGGTTCACACTTCCAAGGTCACGTCGAGTCCAAAGTGGCTGAAGCCCAAAAAGCTTTCCACGACATGGTGGACAACGCTGCTAAAAACGCACCTGCTGGTTCTGAGTCAGCTGTTGCAGCTTTCAAAACTGCTGTTGCCGCTGGTAACAATGCTTTGGAATCTGTGCAAAAAGCTGTCAAGCAAGCCACAGACGTGGCCGAAGCTAACTACAAAAACATGACTGAAACAGCTTTGAAAACAGCCAAGCCAGCTGCTAAGAAGCGTTAATTTTTAAGGTTCTCCAAACCTTTGAAACGGCTCCTTCGGGAGCCGTTTTCTTTTGTGCAATAAGATTCGATGTATGAATAAACGCTTGTTCCTCAGTGCTTGCATCACGCCGTTGTTGGTGGCGTGTTCATCGCTGTCGCGCAAGCATTCATCCAACGCGCCTACCTCGCAAAGCTACCCTAACAATCCCGCCAAACGCCAAGACATCGTCATGCAAGCCATCGCCATGCTGGACCGTGGCTACACCTACGGTGGCAAAAAACTGCACACGGGGTTTGACTGTTCGGGTTTGGTGACCTTTGTCTACAAAGAGTCGGCGGGCATCGCACTCAAGGGCAGCGCAGCGCAAATGGCGGAGGCCACGCGCTCTGTTGATGCGCCCCAAGCCCACCCAGGCGATTTGGTGTTTTTCAACACACTGGGGCCCTCGTTCTCACATGTGGGCATCTACATAGGAGATGGCAAATTTGTGCATGCCGCCAATGAGAGAACGGGTGTGAAAACCGAACGCTTGAGCCATGGCTATTGGTCCAAGCGCTTTGAAGGTTATCGCACCGTCTTTGCCTGAGATTAGGTTTGGTCGCGAATGGCCTGTGCGGCCTCTTTCACCAGCGCGGGTCCTTTGTAAATCAGACCTGTGTAAATTTGCACCACGTCGGCACCCGCTTTGATTTTTGCCACGGCATCCGAGCCGCTCAAAATGCCACCCACGCCGATGATGGGGAAGTTGGGGCCCATCGCCGCACGCAGTTGGCGAATGACTTCATTGCTTTTCTCAAACACAGGTGCGCCTGAGAGGCCGCCAGTTTCGTCGGCATGCGCCATGCCTTGCACGGCGTCGCGGGCGATGGTGGTGTTGGTGGCTATCACGCCCCATGATGGCGTGCCTTCATGGACGCAATGACGTTTCAAGGTGGCGGCAATCACGGCGATTTGGTCGCTGTCCAAATCAGGTGCAATTTTGATGAACACAGGTACTTGCTTGTCGTGCTTTTGGGCCAACTCAGCGCGACGTTTGGCCAGCGTGCCGATGAGCGCGTCTAGTGCTTCGTCACTTTGCAGCTCGCGCAGATTTTTGGTGTTGGGGCTAGAGATGTTCACCGTCACGTAGTCGGCGTGCGGGTACACCCCGTCTAAGCAAATGAGGTAGTCGTCAGCCGCGTTTTCGATGGGCGTGGCGGCGTTCTTGCCGATGTTCAGGCCCAAGAGCATGGGCGTTCCTGATTTGCTACGGAACTTCGCCAGCTTCACGTTGGCCAGGAAAGCATCCAAGCCTTCGTTGTTAAAGCCAAGGCGGTTGATGAGCGCGTTGGCTTCAGGCAAGCGGAACATGCGCGGCTTTGGGTTGCCGGGCTGGCCCTTGGGCGTGACGGTGCCCACTTCGACAAAGCCAAAACCCATCGCGGCCAAGCCGTCGATGCAATGTGCGTTTTTATCCAAGCCTGCGGCCAAGCCCACTCGGTTGGGGAAGTTCAAACCCGCCAGTTGCAGCGGGTCTTGCACGCGTTCTTGGCAGTAGGCCCAAGCCAGCGGTGTGTTTTGTGTGCGGGCCAACATGGCCAGCGTGTGCTCATGGGCGGTTTCGGCGTCCATGGCGAACAGAAAAGGGCGGGCGAGGGAGTAAGGCAACAACGACATGGATAATCTCAAGCTTTTATAGAACCCTCGGATTTTCGCCCATGAATACGCCCACGAACACGTCGACCCAAGCCGCACCTTTGTCTCAAGATGAATTGAAAACCTTGGTGGGCCAAGCTGCCTTGCAATACGTGGTGCCTGGCGAGGTGGTGGGCGTGGGCACAGGCTCAACCGTCAACAAGTTCATCGACGCCTTGGCCACCATGAAAGACCAAATCAAAGGCGCGGTGTCGAGCTCGGTCGCTTCCACCGAACGCTTGCAAGCTTTGGGCATCAAGGTGTTTGAAGCGGCTGAGGTGGAAAGCCTGTCGGTCTACATCGACGGTGCCGACGAAATCGACCATCAAGGGAATATGGTGAAGGGCGGCGGCGCTGCGTTGACGCGCGAAAAAATTGTGGCTGCGCAATCCAAAATGTTTGTGTGCATTGCCGATGAAAGCAAACTGGTCGATGCGCTGGGCGCGTTCCCCTTGCCCGTTGAAGTGATTCCCATGGCCACTGCGCGCGTGATG
>CANGOY010000122.1 GCA_947455585.1 Comamonadaceae bacterium | reverse complement strand
GTGGCTGAGGCGCCCTTGGGGTCTGTGCTGACTTGGGTTACGTTGTTGGCTGGCGCATTCAATTCTTCGGCAAAGCTCAACGCGCCCCAAACCAAGGCGGCTGCAATTAACCAAGCCAAACCGCGTGCAGCAGGTGTGTGTTGTTTGAGCGCCCAAATGAAGGCCGCGAGCAACAGCAAACCGCCCAGCGCAAACATGGTCGCATCCAAGCTGGTTTGTTGGCCCAGCACCCACAGCAGCCACACCACGGTGGCGAGCATGGGGAACGCCAAGAGTTGGCGCAGCGTGACCATCCAAGGGCCGGGGTGGGGCAGCAGGCGTGCCACGGCGGGCATGAAGCTGGCTAGCAAATACGGCGCCGCTAGGCCCAAGCCCATGGTCACAAAAATGGTCAACGCCTGCCAAGTGGGCAAGGTCATCGCGAGGCCTAAAGACGCGCCCATGAACGGCGCGGTGCAAGGCGAGGCCACGGCCACAGCCAGCACGCCTGAGAGCGCTGCATCCATGACGGGATGTTTGTATTGAAAGCTGGCCACGCGCGAGGGCAAGATTTGCCCAAACTCAAAGAGGCCAAATAAGTTCAGTGCAATTAGCGTGAAGAACGCGGCCAACACGCTCACGACCGCGGGCGACTGCAGCTGAAAGCCCCAGCCCAGTTGCTCGCCTGCCGCACGCAAGGCCAACACGCCAGCGCCCAACGCCAAGAAGCTCAGCACCACGCCTGCGGTGTAAGCCATGCCTGCCACGCGGTGTGCACGATGCGCACGGCTGTGCTGTGCAAAGCCCAGCAGTTTGATGGCCAACACGGGCAACACACAAGGCATGAGGTTAAGGATGAGGCCGCCGATGAAGGCGCCCAGCAGGGCCAAGAGGAAACCCACCAAGCCGTCGACGTTCATCAAGTTTTCATTCGTGGTCGTGTTGGCTATAGGCGGTGTAGAGGCCGGCAGTTCAGACGCCGCAGGCCAAGCCTGTGTGACTGTCGCAGACACAGCAAAGCCTTGGCGCTCTGGGCCCTCACCCGTGGTGAGCAAAAAGCCAACTTGCTTGGGGTCGTTCAGACGCAAATTGCTGAGCGGCAGCTGCACCGTCCACACATCGCCTTGCCACGATTGGCTGGCGCTTGGGTGTTGCTCAGCGGCAGACTCCACCAGTTCGGCGGTGTCTGGGAACAACTGCAATGTTTTGCCTTGCAGCGACGCGGGCAAGCCGCGGACTTGCAGCACCAAGCGTTGCGCTTCAAAACGGGTGGTGGCTTTGACGCCTGGCAAGGACTTGGGCTGCTCAGCCAGTACGGCATCAAACGCAGTGGCGTTGGATGCAAAGCTGCTGTTGACGGGAATGCGCAAGGCAAAGTCGCCTTCTTGCGGAATGCACTCAAGACGGCACACCAGCCAGTTGGCGTGTAGCTGAATGTCCAGCGTTTGTGTGGCGTTGGCTTTGAACTGCTTCGTCACGGTCAGCGGCACGGCCAACACTACGGTTTTCTCAAAACCGTAGTTGGTCAAGTTGCCTGCTTTGAGCTTGTGCGGCAGGGGCCACTGCACTTCGCCAGCATTGATGCCTGCTGGCAAATTGAGTTCGATTTGTGTGGGCAAGCCCGAGTCGCCGGGGTTGCGCCAATAGGTGTGCCACTCGGGCTGGTGCGTGAGCTGTAAGCCCACCCACAGTGGCTGCCCAGCCTGCACGCCTTGTGGTGCGTGTGCCAGTAACTCGGCGTGTAACTGCGGTGTGCTGACCACGGCCTTGGCTGTCGCGCCATCCAAAGCTTGTGCATGGATAGAGGGTGCGAACGCGCAAACGCCCCATAGCAAGGCGGCCAGCGCATGGGTCACGAAGGTTTTCAAGCGAGTAGGCACAAGGCGGGAATGGGCTGCGCCCGAAAGGCGAGAAACAAAATGGAGCATGCGCCAGATGTTAACTAGCCACAGCCTTGTGCGTGCAAGGCGACTAAGCCCGAGGAAAGTAAGATGGCGGCTATGACTGCGCACACCAGCACACACACCGCCCATGCCTTGGCCACGCACCGTTGGGCCGAGCTCAACACCCGCGACTTCGCTGCGCTTGACCCCGCGCGCACTGTGGCCGTGTTGCCTTTGGGGGCGACCGAGCAACATGGGCCGCACCTGCCGCTGTCGGTGGACACGGTGTTGGTGGACGGCGTGGTGAATGCCGCGTTAACGCACTTGGCCGCGACCGACCCAGTTTTGGTGCTGCCCACGCAGACCGTAGGCCTCAGCACCGAGCACACTGCCTTTGCGGGCACGTTGCATTTGTCACCGCAAACCTTGATTCAACTATGGTGCGACATCGGTGCATCGGTGGTGCGTGCGGGTGTGAAGAAACTCTTGATGTTCAACGCCCACGGCGGAAACGTGGGCCTGATGGATGTGGTGGCGCGTGAGCTGCGTGCGCAGCATGGCTTGATTGTTTACAGCAGCAGTTGGTACAACTTGCCGCTGGATGCAGAGGTGATGAGCCAGTTCTCGGCTGACGAGCACCGCTTTGGCATTCACGCAGGCGACATCGAAACCTCAATGATGCTCGCGCTATCGCCCAGCTGCGTCAACATGGCTGAGGCGAAAAACTTTGCATCCACCTCGCAAGACCGCGCCAAAAACTACGCGGTGTTGGGCAACGGCAAAAGCGCCAAACTAGGCTGGCACATGCAAGACTACAACCCGCAAGGCGCAGCGGGTAACGCGTCCGCCGCCACTGCCGCCAAAGGCGATGCGCTGCTGAACGGTGCGGGTGAACAACTTGCACTGCTGCTGAAAGAACTTGTGGCGCTGCCGCTGAGCACGGTGCGCGTGTGATGCCAGCTTTTTACGAGACTTTGCGATAGCCAAACAGTGGCGCCGCTTAGGCAAACCCTAGGCGAATGTCATCCACTCTTTGTGGCTGGGTGTTTCTAAGTGCGGCACGTTGTTGAATGACACCAAGCTGTGGCGCTTGGGGTTGAAACTGAACTCACTCACCGCGCTGTTGCGCAGACGCATGTTCAGCTCAATGCTAGTTTCTGGGCTGGTGTGCAGCACATGCGCCACTGCTGTGGCAATCGGGCCACCGCTAGAGACCAGCAGCACATTGCCCTCGCATTGCTGCCGAACATGGTCTAGTGCAGACGTCACGCCTTGAACAAACTCTGTGTAGCTTGGCATGCCATGTGGGCTGACCACGCCCGCCATCCACTGCGCAAGCCCATCGCGCAACAAGCGGAAATATTGCTTGTAGCCCTCGGGCGAGGTGGGCTTGGCCAGCTCGCCCGGTTGAATGGCGTGTATGACGGCCTCTGCGTCGTACTCGTTGAGGCCTGGCCACATCAGTGCTGCGTGTTGCGTTTTCATGCCTTGTTGAATGCCCGCCAAGGTTTGTGCATGGCGCTTCATCGTGCCTGTGATGACGGCATCAAACGTGATGCCTTGCGCGTGCCAGTGTTCGCCCAGGCGCTGGCTTTGCTGCGCGCCCAAAGGGCTGAGTTGGTCGTAATCGGCTGCTCCCAAAGAGGCTTGTCCGTGTCGCACTAAGTAAAGATGTCCCATGGCTGTGGTGTAGTTTGTCCGTCACCATTCTGAAGACGAATCTCAGGGCGGGCAGTCACAGCAGAGACCCTCAGTCGCTTGCGCGTCGGAAGCTGAGAACGTTTACAGCGTCGGCCTTGCCGCTCCCGCCGAGCCACGCAGTATCAAGTGTGGTCTGCGCGAAGGGTTAATCGCAGCTCATGCAGGGGAGGACAGCTGCTCCCAGCGTTCAAGGGCTGCCATCAGCGCGTCTTCAATCTCCGTGTCGCGTTTGTGGATTTGCGCCACTTTGGCGGGGTCGCTGGCGTAGAGGTTGTTGTCGCTCAACGCGGCTTGCGTTTCTTTGTGCTCTGCTTCTAGTGAGGCAATGAGTTCTGGCAGAGCTTCCAACTCGCGCTGTTCTTTGTAGCTGAGCTTGCGTGTTTTCGTTGCTGCTGAAGCCGCTGTCGCTGCGGGCTTGGTGGCTTCTGCTGCGGCAGCTTTGCCAGCCACAGGTGCTGCTGGCTTGGCTTGGGGTGCAAGGCTGCGTGCGCGTTCAGACTGGATGAGCCAATCTTGCACGCCGCCTTCGTACTCGCGCCAGAAGCCGGGGTTGTCGTCGGTGGCTTCAAACACCAAGGTGCTGGTGGCCACGTTGTCGAGGAAGGTGCGGTCATGGCTGACGATGAACACCGTACCGTTGTAGTTTTGCAGAAGCTCTTCGAGCAGCTCTAGCGTGTCGATGTCCAAGTCGTTGGTGGGCTCGTCCAACACCAGCACGTTGGCAGGGCGGGCAAACAAGCGAGCCAGCAACAAGCGGTTGCGTTCACCGCCCGACAGCGAGCGCACGGGCGATGTGGCGCGTGCGGGGGAGAATAAAAAGTCGTCTAAGTAGCTCTTGACGTGCTTGCGCTGCGTGCCGATTTCAATCCATTCGCTGCCTGGGCTGATGAAGTCTTCCAAAGAAGCATCCATATCCAAGCCATTGCGCATTTGGTCAAAGTACGCCACTTGCAAGTTAGCGCCTTGGCGAATCTTGCCGCTGTCGGCTTCGAGTTCACCCAAAATCATTTTCAGCAAGGTGGATTTGCCGGCGCCGTTGGGGCCAATCAGGCCAATCTTGTCGCCGCGCAAGAAGGTGGCTGAGAAGTTCTTTGTGATGACTTTGCCGCCGAAGGCTTTGTCCACCTCGGTGAGTTCAGCCACGATTTTTCCTGTGGGGGAGCCGCTGGCCACGTCGAGCTTGACTCGGCCCACAGCGTCGCGGCGCGCCTCGCGCTGGGCGCGTAAAGCTTCGAGTCGACCAATGCGGCTTTGGCTACGCGTACGGCGGGCTTCCACGCCTTTGCGAATCCACACTTCTTCGCCAGCGAGTAGTTTGTCGGCTTTGGCGTTGATGACAGCTTCTTGCGCGGCTTGTTCTTCCTTTTGCAATTGGTATTGCGAGAAGTTGCCGGGGTAGGTCAGCAAATGACCGCGGTCTAACTCGACGATGCGCGTGGCCACCTTGTCTAAAAAAGAGCGGTCATGCGTGATGGTGATGATGCTCCCCTTGAAGTCAATCAAGAGCTGCTCTAGCCACTCAATGCTGTCGAGGTCCAAGTGGTTGGTGGGCTCGTCTAGTAAGAGCACATCGGGCGATGTGACCAACGCTTGTGCCAATGCCACGCGTTTGAGTGTGCCGCCCGAGAGTGCATTGATGCGCGCATCAGGGTCAAGGTGCAAACGATGCAAAGTTTCTTGTACGCGCTGTTCCCAGTTCCAGCCATCAAACATCTCAATTTCGTTTTGCATGGCTGTCAGGTCACCCTCGCCAGCACAGTACTGTTCAATCAGGTGGATGATGCGGGCTAAGCCTGCACTGACAGACTCGAACACGGATGCGTTGCTGTCGAGTTGCGGCTCTTGGGCGACGTAGGTGACGCGCAGGCCTTGTTGCACGCGCAGATCTCCATCGTCAGGCTTCTCTATTCCGCCCAGGATGCGTAAGAGAGATGACTTGCCAGCGCCATTGCGGCCAATCAGGCCAACGCGTTCAGCGGTTTCAAGGGAAAACTCTGCGTGATCAAGAAGAGCGACGTGCCCAAATGCGAGTTGGGCGTTTTGTAGTGTGATTAAAGACATGCCGCATTATCAAGGGCGCCCCGGTGGTGTTCGCAATCTATAGACGCAATGACAAAGTAAAAGCTTGGGAAGAGCGAAATGTGAAGTTTTTCGAAAATAGTTGCACGAACCCAAAAAGTAGTGCTATACTGACAGGCTTCGCTGATCAGAACTGTTTAGGGTTTACCAGAAACAAATTAGCGAAGGCGGTTAGAAAAGATTTTTAAAATTTCTTCGAAATGTTCAAAAATCCGATGTATACTGCAAGGCTTCGCTGATCGCAGCGTAGTTGCTCAAGTAGTTGAGTGGTTCATTAAAAACATACAGCCGATAAGCGTGGGCGTTTGATGGTGATTGCCAAGTTCTTTAGGAACTTAGCTTTAATTAGCTAACAAACGCTCATGAAGTAAAAAAGATGTGAGATTCGTCAAAGAAAATCACGTCGATTCCAATTTATGAGTTGGTCGAAAGACCGAAAAAATTATCAAGATCGAACTATAGAGTTTGATCCTGGCTCAGATTGAACGCTGGCGGAATGCTTTACACATGCAAGTCGAACGGCAGCACGGACTTCGGTCTGGTGGCGAGTGGC
>CANGOY010000121.1 GCA_947455585.1 Comamonadaceae bacterium | reverse complement strand
TGCAAACGGCGCAGCAGTTTGGCGGCAGGGCTGAGCGCATCGGCGGCCACATGGCTGCCTACCAACCACGGGTCGATGTTGCGGCCAATCACGCGGTCGAGCGAGGCGGTGGGTAAGTCAGCCAACAGCGGCGACTGAGCCAACCACTGCCCAGGCTTGTAAGGATGCAAGGCAATCCCGTCTTCGGCAAAGAAACTTTGCATGGCTTTGAACAGCGTGGCGTCTGTGGCGTCGTCAATTTGCAAATATGCGGGGTCGCCTAGCGTGACTTGGCCGTTGCTCACGTGCCAGTTGCACAGGGTGATGAAGGCCCAGCCAGATGCGGAGGACGCAAAACTGACGTGGAGTTCTTCGGGTTCAAGCGCAGCGCCCGTATTGGCATGCATTGAAGCAAGGCGTTGCTCTGCCGCCGCACGCGCGGCCAAAGGAAAGCAACCATCCGCTGCAGACCAGCCAAGGCTAAGCGCCCAAGCGCGTTCATGCGGAGGCGACAGCGTGGCCAGCAAAGGCTCTTGCGCTTTATCTACTTGCACATCCACACGTTTTGCTTGTGCAAGCCACGCACGCAAATTCGGCAACTCAGCCTTAGCCAACACCGACGCCTCGGGGCCGTGGGTGGTCCAAAGCGAAAAGGGAATCAGGGTTGTGTCGCGCGCAGCGTTGAAAGGCACAGAGGTCATGGCCTAGATTGTCCGTGATGCAGCCAGACGCATTGCAAAGGCATGCTTTTCACTACGGGATAATCGAGCCCACATGCAAACCACCTCATCCAAACTCCCCTACGAACTGCTGATTGGCTGGCGTTACACACGCGCTGGCAAAGTAGCGGGCCGCAACGGTTTTATTTCGTTCATCTCCGGCGTGTCCATGCTGGGCATTGCGCTGGGCGTGGCCGCGCTCATCATCGTGTTGAGCGTGATGAACGGTTTTCAAAAGGAAGTGCGCGACCGCATGTTGGCCGTGGTATCACACATCGAGCTGCTCGCGCCCGGCGGCGAAGGTTTCGCCGATGTGAACGCCCTCATCACCCAAGCCAAACAAAACACTGAGGTGGTGGCAGCCGCCCCCTTCGTGTCACAACAAGCCCTGATGGCGCGTGGCGAAGACATGCGAGGCGCCATGGTGCGCGGCATTGACCCCGAACCCGAAACACAGGTGAGCGACTTCACCTTGCAAATCCCGCCCGAGGTGCGCGCCACTTTGCAGCCCGGCAGCTTCAACGTGGTGTTGGGCGGCGAGCTGGCGATGTCGATGGGTGTGCGCGTGGGTGACCAAATCACCCTCATCGCACCAGGCGGGCAAGTGACGCCCGCAGGCGTGATGCCGCGCTTGAAGCAGTTGCACGTGTCTGGCATTTTTGATTCGGGCCATTACGAATACGACGCCACGCTCGCGTTGCTGCACATCGACGACACGCAACGCATCTTTCGCCTCGAAGCGCCCACAGGCGTGCGCTTGAAAATCAAAGACAGCCAGCATGCTCGCAGCGTGGCTTATGACTTATCGCTGCAGCTCGGCCCCGATGTCATCGTGCGCGATTGGACCCGCCAAAACCGCACCTGGTTTGCGGCGGTGCAAGTGGAAAAACGCATGATGTTCATCATCCTTACGCTCATTGTTGCGGTGGCGGCGTTCAACCTCGTCACCACACTGGTGATGACGGTGACTGACAAACGCGCCGACATTGCCATTCTGCGCACACTGGGCGCCAGCCCCAAAAGCATCATGGCCATCTTTGTGGTGCAAGGCGCAACGGTAGGCGTGCTGGGCACACTGGGTGGTTTGCTGCTCGGCCTGAGCGTGGCCTTCAACATTGATGTCATCGTGCCTGCCATTGAACACCTGTTGGGCGCAAGCTTCTTGCCACGCGACATTTACCTCATCAGCCGCATGCCGAGCGACCCGCAGGCGGGCGACATTTGGCCGATTGCCATCATCTCCTTGGTGCTGGCTTTCTTGGCCACCATTTACCCCAGTTGGCGCGCCAGCCGCGTCAACCCTGCTCAAGCCTTGCGCTACGAATGAGGCAAGACATGACACACACACCCGTTCTCATTGCCCACAACATCAGCCGCCGTTTCACCGAAGGGCCGCTGGATGTCACCGTGCTGCAAAACGTCAACCTCGCGGTCAATGCTGGCGAAACCTTGGCCATCGTTGGCTCATCCGGCTCGGGCAAAAGTACCTTGTTGCATGTGTTGGGCGGCTTGGACGAGCCCAGCACTGGCAGCGTGTCGTTGATGGGTCAACCACTGGCTGGCCTCAGCGCCGCCGCGTTGGGCGACTTGCGCAACCAACACTTGGGCTTTGTGTATCAGTTCCACCATTTGCTGCCTGAGTTCAGCGCACTCGACAACGTGGCCATGCCCTTGTGGATTCGCCGCATGGACCGCGCTGCTGCCAGCGCCCAAGCGCAGGCCATGCTCGAAGCGGTAGGCTTAGGCCCACGCATGCACCACCGCCCCGCCGAGCTGTCTGGCGGCGAACGTCAACGCGTGGCCATTGCCCGTGCCTTGGTCACACGCCCAGCGTGCG
This sequence comes from Comamonadaceae bacterium, assembly GCA_947455585.1. Classification (GTDB taxonomy): domain Bacteria; phylum Pseudomonadota; class Gammaproteobacteria; order Burkholderiales; family Burkholderiaceae_C; genus Limnohabitans. The sequence continues at coordinate 3,683 of CANGOY010000121.1, read as the reverse complement.
TGTTGGCCGATGAACCCACGGGTAACTTGGACCGCAACACCGCAGACAACGTGTTTGCCCTCATGCTGCAACTGGCCCGCGAGCACAACACCGCATTTGTATTGGTGACGCACGACAACGCCTTGGCGGCACGCTGCGACCGTCAACTGAGTTTGGTGCAAGGTCAACTGGCCTGAACGGATGAACGAGGGTTGAATGCCAAAGCCTTTGTTCATCGACACCCACGCGCACCTCGACGCTGCTGAGTTTGATGCCGACCGCTCAGGCGTGCATCTGCGCGCCCGCGCTGCAGGCGTGGGCACTTGTGTAATTCCCGCCGTCGCAGCGGCCAACTTTGACACCGTGCGTTTGCTGGCCCACGCCCAGCAAGACGCGTATGCGCTGGGCATTCATCCGCTCTACACACCACACGCCACCGACGCAAATTTGGTCCAGCTAGACGCCGCTTTGCGCGCCCACCGCGATGACCCACGGTTGGTGGCCGTCGGTGAAATTGGCCTCGATGGTTTTGTGCCCGAGCTCAATACCTCGCAAGCACTGGCCAAGCAACAACAGTTTTACAAAGCCCAACTCAAGCTCGCGCAGCAACACCAACTGCCCGTCATCTTGCACGTGCGCCGCAGTGCCGACCAGCTGCTGAAAGGTCTGCGCGACACACCGGTAGTGGGCGGCATTGCCCATGCGTTCAACGGCAGCGTGCAGCAAGCGCAGGCCTTCATCGCGCTTGGCTTCAAACTTGGGTTTGGCGGGGCACTCACCTACGACCGTGCCTTGCAGCTGCGCCGCTTGGCCACCGAGCTGCCGCTGTCAGCCATCGTGCTGGAAACCGATGCACCTGACATTCCCCCGCATTGGCTGTACGCCACCGCCGAGCAACGCGCCGCAGGCCAACCCCAAGGCCGCAACGAACCTGCCGAGCTACCGCGCATCGCGCAGGTGTTGGCAGACCTGCGCGGCATCACCCTAGACGCGCTGGCAGAAGCCACCAGCGCCAATGCACGAGAAGCCTTGCCACGCCTACAATGAAGGCGTGACTTCATCCATCCTCAACGCCGATTTGCACTGCCACTCCGTGGTCTCGGATGGCACGCTCACACCTGAGCAATTGGCCGTGCGCGCCAAAGCCAACGGTGTCGAACTCTGGGCCTTGACCGACCACGACGAAGTGGGCGGCCAAGACCGCGCCCTCGCTGCGGCGCAGGCCAATGGCATGAAGTACCTCACAGGCGTGGAAATCTCCATCACCTTCGCCAACAAAACCGTGCACATCGTGGGCCTCGGCTTTGATGCGCATGACGAGCAGCTCCAAAAAGGCTTGCTTCAAACACGCGGGGGTCGCGGTGAACGCGCCAAAGAAATGTCTGAAGGCCTCGCCAAAGTTGGCATTCACGGTGCCTACGAAGGCGCTCTGAAATACGCAGGCAACCACGAACTGATTTCTCGCACCCACTTCGCACGCTTCCTCGTGGAAACCGGCGCGTGCCAAGACACGAATGACGTGTTTCGCCGCTTCTTGACCGAAGGCAACCCGGGCTTTGTGCCTCACCGTTGGGCCTCGCTCAAAGACGCGGTGCAGTGGATTGTTGAGGCCAAAGGCATGGCGGTCATCGCACACCCTGCTCGCTATGGCTTCACGCCTAACGAAGAATTTGCGCTGTTCACTGAATTCAAAAACCACGGCGGCCAAGGCGTGGAAGTGGTCACAGGCAGTCACTCGGTGGCTGAATATGTGACCTATGCCGACACGGCCAAAGAGTTTGATTTATTTGCCTCGCGCGGCAGCGATTTCCACAGCCCCTCAGAGAGTCGCATTGACTTGGGCACACTGCCTTGGCTGCCTGGTCAACTCACTCCCGTGTGGGAAGCGCTCGCACACCGAATTCAATAATGGCTCAGTTTCTTCAAGTTCACCCCGACAATCCCCAACCCCGTTTACTCAAGCAAGCTGTGCAACTGCTAGAGCGCGGCGGCATCGTGGCCGTGCCCACCGATTCGAGCTATGCCTTGGTTTGCCACTTGGACGACAAAGCCGCGGTCGAGCACATGCGCCGCATTCGCCAAGTGGATGACAAGCACCACCTCACCTTGATGTGCCGCGACTTGTCGGAGCTGGCCAACTACGCCAAGGTCGACAACCGCCAATACCGCTTGCTCAAAGCGGCCACGCCAGGGGCCTACACCTTCATCTTGGAAGCCACCAAAGAAGTGCCCCGCCGCGTCAGCCACCCACAGCGCAAAACCATTGGCCTGCGCGTGCCGCTCAACCGCACTTTGCTCGACCTGCTTGAACTGCACGGCGCGCCGCTGCTGGCCACGACCCTCATCGCCCCCGGCGAGACCGACCCCATGAACGACGCCGAAGAAATTCGCGACCGTTTTGAGCACGAGCTTGCCGCCGTGATTGACGCTGGCGCCTGTGCGCTGGAACCCACCACTGTGGTCGACCTCACGCCCATGGACGGCGGGGGTGACCCCGAAGTGATTCGCCAAGGACGCGGCCCGCTGAGCACTTTGGGCCTGTAAGCCGCCTCACAACTAGCCCCAAAGTGTTGAATGCGACAATGACACTGTGAATTTCCCTGAGCTGATTCAAACCATCCTGATTTACGCCTTGCCCGTGGTGTTTGCCATCACGTTGCATGAGGCTGCGCACGGCTATGTCGCGCACTTGCGCGGCGATAACACCGCATGGATGATGGGTCGCGTGACCTTGAACCCGATGCCACACATCGACCCCATGGGCACGCTGGTCATGCCCATCGTGTTGTTTTTGGCCACGGGGGGCAACTTTTTGTTTGGCTATGCACGGCCTGTGCCGGTGAACTTCAGCCGTTTGCACCACCCCAAGCGCGACATGGTGTGGGTGGCACTCGCTGGCCCAGCTGTCAACTTCATCCAAGCTTTTATTTGGGCCTTCGTCATGTATGGCCTGATTGCCGCTGGCGTGGAAGAGCGTTACTTCATTGAGGTCTGCAAAGCCGGCGTGAAAGTCAACGCCGTGATGTTTGCGTTTAATTTATTTCCACTGCCGCCGCTCGACGGTGGTCGCATCTTGGTGGGCTTGCTGCCTTGGAAGCAAGCGGTGTGGCTGTCCCGCGTAGAGCCTTATGGCTTTTACATCGTGATGGCTTTGGTACTGTTGAAAGTCGTCGACACCTTGTGGATGACACCCATCATGACCCTGACCTTTGAGTTGCTGAGCCTCATGCTCAGTCCATTTGAATTTTTACTAAAGCCTTGAACATGAAAGAACGCGTTCTCTCCGGCATGCGCCCCACGGGTGCTTTGCATTTGGGTCACTACCACGGCGCTTTGAAAAACTGGGTGCGCTTGCAGTCTGAGATGGACTGCTACTACTTTGTGGCCGACTGGCACGCCCTCACCACCCATTACGAAAACCGTGAGGTGATTGAGAAGAACGTGTACGAAATGGTCATCGATTGGCTGGCTGCTGGCCTTGACCCCAACGCTTGCACCATCTTTTTGCAAAGCCGCATTCCAGAACATGCCGAGCTGTTCACCCTCTTGGCCATGGGCACGCCGCTGGGCTGGCTCGAGCGCGTGCCCACCTACAAAGACCAACAAGAAAAGCTCAAGGACAAAGACTTGTCTACCTACGGCTTCTTGGGCTACCCCCAGCTTCAAGCTGCCGACATCTTGATTTACAAAGCCAAGCATGTGCC
>CANGOY010000120.1 GCA_947455585.1 Comamonadaceae bacterium | reverse complement strand
GCCGGGTTTGGCGGGTGTTTCAAGGCGGTCGAGCTGCATGTTCATGTAGGCGCGGTCGTCGCCCTGTTCGAAAACTTGGTTTTCTTCTTCAAAGTCAAACAAGGCGCGTGACGAAATCGCCACCACCAATTTACCGTCGAGAGAAACACCCATGAGTTACCTCACCCATTGATTGAGTTGAATGATGGGCAGCATCACCGCCAAGACGATGAGCATCACCATCGCGCCCATCGCCACGATGAGCAAGGGTTCCAGAATCGTCGCCAGCTGCAAAGCGCGGCGTTGCACTTCTTCGCTCAGCTGCGCGGCGGCGCGTTGCAGCATGGTGGGCAGTGTGCCGGTTTGCTCGCCCAAGCGCGAGAACATCACCAGCAAGCGCGGAAAGCGTTTGTGTTGCGCAAGGGCGGACGCCAGCGGTGCGCCTTCGCGCACCAGCACCAACGCGTCTTGCGCATCACGCTTGAGCGCGGTGTTGCTGAGCGTATCTGCTGCCGCTTGTAGGGCTTTCAAAATCGGCACGCCTGCGGTGGCGAGCATGGCCAGTGTGCTGGCAAAGCGTGCCGCGTTGTAACCACGGGCCAAGCGGCCGATGAGGGGTAGCTGCAACCACGCAGCATCAAAACGCAAACGTACATCGGCTTGCTTCAGTGCCACACGGCCGCCTGCGGATAACAAGGCGATGAGCACCAAGCCCCACAACCAAAAGTTTTGTACAAAGCTGCTCAAGGCCAGCATGAAGCTGGTGAGCGCGGGGAGTTGTTGTTGGTTGCTGCCAAACACCTGCGCCACTTGCGGCACGACATAGGCCAGCAAGAACAACACGATGACCAAGGCCACCACGCACACGATGGCGGGGTACAGACCTGCGGCCAGCAACTTGCCGCGCAAGTTTTGTTGCTCTTGTAAATCGTCAGCCAAGCGCTCGAGCACGAGGCCTAAGTGACCGCTTTGCTCGCCTGCACCAATGACAGCGGTGAAGATAGGGCTGAACTCGCGTGGGTGTTGGTTCAGTGCTTTTGCAAACGATGCGCCCGCATTCACCTCTGTGCGCAGTGCAGACACCAAGTCGCGCTGGCGGGGTGTTTCGGCTTCGTCGCTCAGTGCGGACAGTGCACGCTCCAGCGGCAAGCCAGCATTGACCAAGCCTGAGAGCTGACGCGTCCACACGGCAAGCGCAGTGGTCCCAAAAACCTTGCTTTCCCAAATGACGGTATTTAGGCCACTGCTGGTGCGCTGCACCGGTTCCACTTTGAGTGGCACCAAATCTTGCGCACGCAACTGGCTGCGTGCGGTGCGTGCGGTGTCGGCCTCGAGCACGCCACGGCGCGTTTGGCCTTTGGGGTCTAGGGCTTCAAACGAATAGGCGGGCATGGTGGGTGTGGCTCAGTCGCTGAGAGTTAGTCGCGCGTCACGCGAATCAGCTCTTCGCGGGTGGAAATGCCGTGACGCACCAAGCGTTCGCCGTCGTCGCGCATCAGCGTCATGCCGTTACGTAAAGCCGCATCGCGTAGCTGCGCTTCGCTGGCTTGGTTGTGGATGAGGGCGCGAATATCGTCATTGGTGGTGAGCAATTCAAAAATACCGGTGCGGCCTTGGTAGCCACTTTGACCGCATTCGTCGCAACCTTTGCCCGCACAGTGCGTGCAAGTTTTTCGTAGCAGGCGTTGGGCTAAAACGCCCAAGAGCGACGAGCTGAGCAGGAAGGGTTCCACGCCCATGTCGGTCAATCGGGCGATGGCGCTGGCCGCATCGTTGGTGTGCAGCGTGGCCAACACCAAGTGGCCTGTGAGCGAAGCTTGAATGGCGATTTGCGCGGTTTCGTAATCGCGAATCTCACCAATCATGATGATGTCTGGGTCTTGGCGCAGGATGGCGCGCAGGGCTTTGGCAAAGTCCAAATCAATCTTTGGGTTCACCTGTGTTTGGCCCACGCCGGCGAGCTCGTATTCAATCGGGTCTTCCACCGTCATGATGTTGTTGCGTGTGGCGTCCAGCCCTTGCAACGCAGCGTACAGCGTGGTGGTTTTGCCCGAGCCCGTGGGACCAGTGACCAAGATGATGCCGTGCGGCTGCTTGACCAAGCTCTCAAAGCGTTGCAGCGTGTCACCCTCCATGCCTACGGCTTGCAGGGTGAGTTTGCTTTCGGTCTTGTCGAGCAAACGCAGCACGGCGCGTTCGCCGTGCGCGCTGGGCAAGGTGGACACGCGCACATCAATCGCACGTTGGCCCAAGCGCAGCGAAATGCGGCCGTCTTGCGGCAAACGCTTTTCAGCAATGTCCAGCTCAGCCATGATTTTCAAACGCGAAATCAGCGCGGCATGCAAAGCCCGGTTGGGTTGCACCACTTCACGCAACGTGCCGTCCACACGAAAGCGCACGCTGCTGTGGCGTTCATAAGGTTCGATGTGAATGTCGCTTGCACCATCGCGTGCGGCTTGCGTCAGCAGCGCGTTGAGCATGCGGATGATGGGTGCGTCGTCTGCGGCTTCCAGCAAGTCTTCCACGGCGGGCAACTCTTGCATCATGCGCGTGAGGTCAGCATCGCTCTCGACTTCGCTCACCACTGCGGCTGCGTTGCTGTCGGCTTGTGCGTAGGCTTCGCTGATGCGTTTGGCCAGCGTGGCTTTGTCGGTGTATTCAAAAGACTGCACGGCGTGGCGACGCGTGATTTCGCTCCACGCGCTCAGGTCGGGCGCATCGCTGTGCCACAGCGTGAGCGTGTGGCCATCGTCCTCCAGCAACAGCTGGTGGGTGCGGGCAAAGGCGTAGGGCAGCGGGCGGCGCATGGTTTATTGGGCAGGTGTTGCAGCGGGCACGGCAGACTGAGGTGCGTCTGCTTGGCTGTCGCTAGAAGCTTTTGGTTCTTCTTTAGGCTTGGGTACAGGTGCAGGCGGCAACACAGGTGAGTTGCCCGAGCCCAAGAAGGGATTGAACCCCGGCTGTGCGTTTTGCTGCATGCCCAACATTTGTTGGTAACGGTTGTTGCTGAGCGCGTCGGATGCGGCCGCATCGCGCATGACCACTGGGCGCAAAAACACCATCAGGTTTTTCTTGGTTCGCGCACGACTTTCGCTTTTGAACAACCAACCAATGACAGGGATGTCACCAAACAACGGCACTTGGCTGGCTGCACCCGAATATTCGTCAGACAACAACCCCCCCAACACGATGATGGAGCCATCGTCCACCAACACGTTGGATTCGATGCTGCGCTTGTTGGTAATCAGTCCTGTGGAGGAGCCTACAGAGTTGGGCACCACACTCGACACTTCTTGGAAGATGGTGAGCTTGACCGTGCCTGTTTCGCTGATTTGTGGTTTGACCTTGAGCGTCAAACCCACGTCTTTGCGTTCCACGGTTTGGAAGGGGTTGACCGAACCGTTGGTCGTGTTGTTGTTGGTGTACTGGCCGGTGACGAAAGGCACGTTTTGGCCCACAACGATTTTGGCCTCTTCGTTGTCGAGCGTGAGCAACGTGGGTGTGGACAACACATTGCCATCGCCGTTTTGTTGCAAGAACGTGGCCAAACTGCTCAGCACATAGGTGCCATTGATTTGTTTGGCGCTGCCAATGTTCAAGCCTCCACCGAGTGCGCCCAGCGCCGCCGCGCCCCCTGATGCGCCGATGATGTTGCCTTGGCCAATCGTGGTGCCGATTGGGTTGTTGAAGTTGGTGCCGATGATGCCCACCGTGCCACCTGCTTGGCCCGTGGTCGTCTGCCACTGAATGCCCATTTGCGCCGCTTTGTCGGCGTTCACTTCGGCAATCAAACTCTCCACCATCACTTGGGCACGACGTTGGTCCAGCATGTCAATGACGGCGCGCAGTTGCCGGTATTGCGGTTCGGGTGCGGTGATGATGAGCGAGTTGGTGGCGGTGTCGGCTTGAATTTGGCCGCCCGTGGCAGAGCCTGTGAATGCGGTGGTACCACCCAATGTGCTACCTGCGGTCGCCGCAGTCGGCGTGGCAGACAGGGGGCTGGCAGCTGTCGTGTTCACTGTTGGGTTGGTGTTTGCGCCGCCCGTGGCTTGACCGCTCACGGCTGCGCGCAAGGTGGTGGCCAGTTTGGTGGCGTCCGCATTTTTCAAATACACCACGTGGATGTTGCCGCTGGCGTTGGTGCCGCTGGGTTGGTCGAGCTTGGCCACCAAGGACTTGACCAAGGCCACGCGAGCAGGGTTGGCCGCACGCAAGATGAGGGTGTTGCTGCGCGGCTCGGCGAGCAGCGTGGTTTTGTATTCGGCACCGGTTTGACCTGGGGTAGCGGGCGCTTGCGCAGTGTTGCTGCCCGATTCCACCAAACGCAAAACCAAAGGCGCCAAGTCCACGGCAATCGCGTGCTTGAGTTGAATCACTTCCACATCACTGGCGTTCGACACATCCAGCGTGGCGATGATGCGTGCCATGCGTTGCAGGTTGTCGGCGTAGTCGGTGATGATGATGGAGTTGTTGCCAGGGTTGACGTTGATGGTGTTGTTGGGGCTAATCAGCGGGCGCAGCACGGGCACCAAGTTGTTGGCTTGCTCAAAGTTGAGCTTGAAGATGTGCGTGACGATTTGGCCGCTGCCCGAGCCGCCACGACCCTGTTGAATTTCTTGCACATTGCCGCCTTGCAGCTTGGCATCAGCCTCGGGCACGATTTTGTAAAGGCCCTTGGTCTCGACCATGGCAAAGCCTTGCAGGCGCAACGCGGCCAAGAACTGGCTCCAAGCCTCGTTGGGCGATACGGGCAATTCGGTGCTGAGGTTGATGGTGCCTTTGACGCGGGGGTCGACCACCAAGTTGCGGTTGGACAGCGTGGCCAAGGTGCGCGCGACAGATTCAATTTCTGCGTTCACAAAGTTGAGCGTGATGGGTCCGGACGACGCTGCTTTTTTGGCAGGGGGTGCAGCCTGCGTGAGTGACATGCCTAGCAGTGCCGGTGCAATGCTTAAGCCCAGCGCAAGCGCCAAGACAGAGGGTTGGAGATAAGTGCGTTGCTTAGCCATATGCGTTAACCCATTTTCAAAATCGACTTGGCACCTTGGCGTTGGCCAAGGATGTTCAATAAGTTGGAGAGCGCTGCTTCTGCGTCAGGCGCAGCAGAGGCCTCGCCGTTGAAGCGCACGCGCCCATTCAAAAGTTCGCCGCTGCCTGTGAGTTGCAAGCTGCCTTCGAGTGTGTCCAGTGTGATGGCCATCGTGTCACAGCCTTGCACGCGCACGCGGTAAGTGCCTAAGGGACGTAGCGTGGACAGGCGGGTGGACAGCTGTTGCATTTGCAATTCGGCTTGGCCTTGCAGCTGACCTTGGTTTTGTTCTTGGCCAGCTTGGTGCGTCCATTGCAGTTGCGTGGTGTGCAGTTGCATTTGGCCTTCGGGCTGCACTGTGTTCCATGGTGCACCCAAACCGACCAGCCAGTTGGCTGGCCAGTTGGAGGTTTGGTCGCTCACCTGCACGCGCAGGCCGCGCCACAGGGGGGACACATCGACGCGCACAGGTTGCGGTGTGCAGCAGGCTGATGCGATGTTGGCGCTGAGCGCGAGGCGCAGGTTGGCTAAGTCAATACGGGGGCCAAGCTGCCACGTCACACGCGTGGGTAGTGAGGTGGTGTTGGCAGGGCGAGCCATGTTGGCCGATGGTGCAATATTGAGTGGGCCTTCGTTCAGCACCCACTGTGCGGAACCGTTCCACACGGTGCCTTGTGCGTCAGGCAGTAACACGCGTTCGCCACTGGCTTGCTCGACGGCGTGCGTCAACCAATGCGCGGGCGCTTGGGTTATGAATGCCAGTGCCAGCCCCAAGCCCGCGCCCATCCATGCCCAGCGATTGCTGGTGCTTGAGGTGATGGTTGGATGGCGCTGCATGTGTCGATGTGAGTAGCGTTGGAGACTTGGAATGCTGCTGTGTTGTAGGTGCTGTGCGGCGTGTTGGCTTGTCTTTAACGTGCCAAGGCGCCACGGTTAGGCAAGCTCAGAACTAGGCTGCCATCCCACACCACAGCTGAGTTAGCGCCAGTCGTATTTCCGCGCGTCAGGTGCGCTTCTACTGGCAAAGCTTGCGCTTGGCTGCGTGCTTGCGCGAACCAGTTGGCCAAGATGGGTGCGGGCACCGATTTGAGCTGCACCGACACGCGGTCGCCCTGCACGTTGAGTTGCATCTGTGTGCCGGGTGTGAGGCCTTGCAAATTGCGCAGCGCTTCGTCACGCGAAAGCGGGGTGCGCGTTTGCAGCGCTTGCGCTTGGT
>CANGOY010000119.1 GCA_947455585.1 Comamonadaceae bacterium | reverse complement strand
CGTGTGGATGGTCACTTTTTGCCGACCAACGGCTTTCCACGTTTGGACCGTTTCAAAGAGCACACCATCGAGTTGCCAGTGGCCAGCCTTGAGGTGTCTGCGCAAAACGAAACCGCGTTGCGCTTGGCACTGACCATCGCGCTAGAGCATGGCAAAGGCGTGGTGCATGTGCTGAGCCAGCTCGACGGCTTGCGTGAGGCCATGGAGGCCGGCACGGACACCAACAGCATTGGCCGCTTGGATGTGTATTCCACCAAGCGCGCATGCCCGGTGTGTGACACCTCGTATGCCGAGCTGGACCCTCGCTTGTTCTCGTACAACAGCAAACACGGCTGGTGCCCAGACTGTGTGGGCACAGGCGTGAAGCTCAACAAAGACCAGCGCAAAGTGCTGGATGACTCAGTGCGCGATGACAAAGACAAAGGCCGCGAGCAAACTTTTGCCGAGCCGGATGTGGACGACTTGGTGGACGTGGCTTGCCCAAGTTGCGAAGGCACACGTTTGAATGCCACTGCTCGGGCTGTGAAGTTTGCAGGCGTCGGTATCACCGACATCGCCCGCTTGAGCGTGACCGAAATTCGCAAGTGGGTGGAGAAGCTGGCGATGACGGGCCGCGATGCCGACATTGCCCGCGACCTGTTGCCAGAAATCAAGAGCCGTTTGGAATTCTTAGAGCAAGTGGGATTGAACTACCTCACCCTAGACCGTGGCGCACCCACGCTCAGCGGCGGCGAGGCACAACGCATTCGCTTGGCCGCGCAGCTGGGTAGCAACTTGCAAGGTGTTTGCTATGTGTTGGACGAGCCCACGATTGGCTTGCATGCGCGGGACAACCAAATTTTGTTGAACGCACTGCATTTGCTCAGCGACAAAGGCAACACGCTGGTGGTGGTGGAGCACGACGAAGACACGATTCGCCGTGCGGACCACATCATCGACATTGGGCCTAGTGCGGGTAAGCGCGGCGGGCGGTTGATGGGTGAGGGTTCTGTTGCTGACATTACCTCTCAGGGTGAGTCGCAAACGGGGCGCTACTTGTTACATGCGATGCGACATCCGCTGCAGGCGCGACGTCCTGTGTCTGAGGCTGCTTTGACTGCCTTTGCTGCTGCATCTGCCGCTGCTGCGATCGCTGCGAAGGATGAGGCATTGCCGGGCTCCTCATGCGGCGAGCCAAAATCGTCACCCGGCAATGCCCCATCCTCCGCGAAGGTGAGTAAGCGCAAGGCGGCTGTGCCTGTTGCTGAAGTTGCTTCGGTCGATGCCGCAGTGCTTCAGTGGTTGTCGCTTGAAGGGGCATCGCTGCATAACTTGAGCGATGTGAGTGTGTCGATTCCGCTCAAGCGTTTGGTTGCGGTCACGGGCGTGTCTGGTTCGGGTAAGTCCACGTTGGCGCGTGATGTGTTGTTGCACAACGTGGCGGCTGCGGTGGCGCAGCGTTCGACGCAGGCGGGTCGCAAACTTGACGACGAAGGCAAACATCCAGCTTGGTCTGGCTGCACGGAGCTTGATGGTTATCAAACGATTGACCGCGTGTTGGAAGTGGACCAAACGCCGATTGGCAAAACACCGCGTTCATGCCCCGCGACCTACATTGGTTTTTGGGACACGATTCGCAAGCTGTTTGCTGAAACACTTGAAGCTAAAGCGCGCGGTTATGGCGCTGGGCGCTTCAGCTTCAATACGGGTGAGGGGCGTTGCCATACCTGCGAAGGTCAAGGCCTGCGCACGATTGAGATGAGCTTTTTGCCCGACGTGAAAGTGCCGTGCGAAACCTGTCGTGGCGCACGCTTTAACCCCGAGACTTTGGCAGTGAGCTGGCGCGGCAAAAGCATTGGCGACGTGTTGCAAATGGAAGTAGACGAGGCGGTGGAATTCTTTTCCACCATGCCCAACATCGCACATCCGTTGCAGTTGCTCAAAGACGTGGGCTTGGGTTACCTCACACTCGGCCAGCCTTCGCCCACACTCAGTGGCGGTGAAGCGCAGCGCATCAAGCTGGTGACTGAGCTCAGCAAAGTACGTGACGACGTGACGCGCCGTGGCAACAAAGCACCGCACACGTTGTATGTGTTGGACGAGCCCACGGTGGGCCTGCACATGGCCGACGTTGATAAGCTCATTCGCGTGTTGCATCGCTTGGTCGATGGCGGCCACAGCGTGGTGGTGATTGAGCACGACCTCGACGTTATTGCCGAAGCCGACTGGATCATTGACCTCGGGCCTGAAGGCGGCGACGGTGGCGGACTCATCGTGGCGGCGGATACGCCAGAGGCAGTGGTGGCTTTGGGCACGCACACGGGTGTGGCCTTGAAGCCTGTGCTGGCGCGAGTGTGACGATGCCCACGTTGAAAGACCTGATGGCGCACCGCAGCTTTGTGCGTTTCATGGGCGCACGCTTCCTCGTGGTGACGGCCAATCAAATGTTGATGGTGGCCGTGGCTTGGCACATGTATGACCTCACCGGCAGCGCATGGGACTTGGGGTTGGTGGGGCTATTTCAGTTTGTGCCTGCCTTGTTGTTGACGCTGCCTGCGGGGCATGTGGCTGACCGCATTCACCGTGGGCATTTGTTTGCGGCATGTGTAGCGGTGCAGGCAGCGGTGTCGGCTTGGCTGGTCTGGGCCACGCTGGGTGAGTTTGTGAGCCGTGAGTTGATTTTGTTTTTGTCTGTGGTGCTGGGCAGCACGCGCGCATTTCAAATGCCTGCGCAACAAGCGCTCACGCCGACCTTGTTGCCTAAGAGCTTGTTGCAACGTGGCGTTGCTTTAAGTGCCAGCGCATTGCAGGCCGGCACGATTGGTGGACCTGCGCTGGGTGGCGTGCTGTACGCGCATGGCGCGTTGACCGTTTACGCCGCGTGCGTGGCCATGATGCTGCTGTCAAGTGCGCTCACCTTGACCGTGCGCTATGTGCACCACGCCACGCAAGAGGCGGTGTCTTGGACTTCTGCGATGGCGGGCGTGACCTTCGTGTGGCAGAACAAGATTTTGTTGGGCGCGACCTCGTTGGATTTATTCGCCGTCTTGTTGGGCGGTGCCACTGCCTTGCTACCCATCTACGCGCGCGACATGTTGCACACAGGCCCCGAAGGTTTAGGCCTACTGCGCGCTGCACCTGCGACTGGCGCCTTGCTGATGTCGTTTGTGATGTTGCGTTGGCCTTTGCGTCGTCATGTGGGTTACAGCCTGTTAGGTTCTGTGGCCGTGTTTGGCGTGGCGACGGTGGTGTTTGGTTTCTCGCATCACTTTGGGTTGTCGTTGCTGGCGTTAGCCGTGACGGGCGCGGCTGACAACATCAGCGTGGTGACACGTTTGACCTTGATGCAACTTCAAACACCCGATGAAATTCGCGGGCGCGTGGCAGCAGTCAATTCGATATTCATTGGCGCATCCAACCAATTGGGTGAGTTTGAGTCCGGCGCAGTCGCCGCGCTTTGGGGTCCTGTCGTGTCGGTGGTCAGCGGTGGCGTTGGCACCATATTGGTCGCCGCCTCTTGGGTAAAACTGTTCCCCACATTGGCACGCAGAGACCGCATGCAGTGACATGTGCGGGCTGTTCCTCTATGGCAGCAGCCCCTCGACAGCAATCGCGCCCCCGAATCTGACGCGTACAACGCGAAGAGAGGCTCAGTGGCGTTGCCCGTCAGCGACATCCTGAGCGCAGCGAAGAGGAGCCAAGGGCAGTGCCACTGAGCCTCTCTTCACTACAAAAGCAAAGAATCAACCCGCTGTAGAAAGCGCCAATCCAGCGTGTTCACGCAACGGATGGAAATGAATCTTAGGAAACCGCTCTTGCGCCAACCGCACGTCATAAGGCGAGGTGCACAAATACGCCAAGGTGTTCGCCGCATCCAAAGCCATGCGCTGTGGATACGCGTAGTTGAACTCACGCAGCTCTGCAGGCGTATCCGCAGTAATCCAACGCGCGCCGGTGTACTGGCAGCTCTCTAGCTTCACATCGCAGTCGTATTCGGCCTTCAAGCGGTGTTGCACCACTTCAAACTGCAACTGGCCGACAGCGCCCAACAGCATCGCGCCACCGGCTTCGGGCTTGAACACCTGAATTGCACCTTCTTCACCCAGTTGGTCTAGGCCCTGTTGCAGTTGCTTGGTGCGCAGTGGGTTTTTCAAAATCACCGTCATGAACAACTCAGGCGCAAAGAACGGCAAGCCTGTGAATTGCAGCGCCGGTCCGTCCGTGATGGTGTCGCCCAACTGCACACCACCGTGGGTCGTGAAGCCGATGATGTCGCCTGCATACGCTTCTTCCACCGCTTCGCGGCGTTGTGACATGAAGGTCACAACACTGGTGGGGCGCAGCTCTTTGGCGGTGCGTTGCACTTTGAGCTTCATGCCGGGGGTGAACTTGCCTGAGGCTACGCGCACAAAAGCAATGCGGTCGCGGTGGTTGGCGTCCATGTTGGCTTGCACTTTGAACACCACACCTGCGAAACCTTCGTCTTCGGGCTGAATGATTTTTTCTTCCGTTTGCTTGTTCACCACCAAGTGGCTCAAGCGTGGGCGGGGCGCTGGCGCGAGGTCAACCAAGGCGTCGAGCACTTCCATCACACCAAAGTTGTTCACGCCCGAGCCAAAGAACACGGGCGTTTGCTTGCCGGCCAAGAAGGCCTCTTTGTCGAACTTGGGCGATGCGCCGGTGGCTAGCTCCATGCTTTCCATGGCGGTGGCCCACTCTGCGCCAAAGCGTTCGGCCAGTTTGGCTTGCTCGCTAAGTGGGTGTGTTTCAAAGTCTTGTGGCAAACGCTCGGAGCCTGAATCAAACACTGTCATGGCTTGCGTGCGCAAGTTGATGATGCCGCCGAACAACTTGCCTTGGCCCACAGGCCAAGTCATAGGCACGCAAGGCATGCCGAGTTCGCGTTCGACTTCATCGAGGATGTCGAGTGGGTCGCGCACTTCGCGGTCCATTTTGTTGACGAAGGTAATGATGGGCGTGTCGCGTTGACGGCACACCTCAATCAAGCGGCGTGTTTGTGCTTCCACGCCGTTGGCGGCGTCAATCACCATCAGGGCCGAGTCCACGGCAGTCAGCACGCGGTAGGTGTCTTCCGAGAAGTCTTTGTGGCCGGGCGTGTCGAGCAGGTTGATGACGTGGTCGCGGTACAGCATCTGCATCACAGACGAGGCCACCGAGATGCCGCGTTGTTTTTCAATCTCCATCCAGTCCGAGGTGGCGTGGCGGCTTGCTTTGCGGCCTTTCACAGCGCCCGCGATTTGAATCGCGCCCGAGAATAGCAACAGCTTTTCGGTCAGCGTGGTTTTACCCGCGTCAGGGTGAGAAATGATGGCAAAGGTGCGGCGGCGGCGCACTTCGTTCAGGAAAGAGCTCATGGGGTCACTATAAAAAGGGAGTGCCTAAAAATGGCAAATCAAGGCGGGAATCATAGCGCTGGGCCCGTGGCGAAGCGGGGGTTTTAGAAGTTCGTTTAAAATCTTGGCTATCCGAGGAGCGCTGCAGCCTGTCGGCCCGCAATGGGTTGATTCACAGGTGAGGCTCGGACTGCCAACCGCGCTCACCCACTAGTCGACGTGAGGTGAGCTCCTCGAAGATTCCTTCGGACTCCCAGATGACGCTGACCGCGCGTCGCTAGTGGCTCTGCCAACTTTTGGAGTCTCTCAAATGAACGCTGTTCTTAAAACCGCCGTCGCCGCTGATTACATCGTGGCCGATATGTCTTTGGCCGCTTGGGGCCGCAAAGAAATCAAAGTCGCCGAAACCGAAATGCCCGGTTTGATGGCCATTCGCGAAGAATTCGCCAAAGCGCAGCCTTTGAAAGGCGCTCGCGTGACCGGTTCTTTGCACATGACTATTCAAACGGCCGTGTTGATTGAAACCTTGAAGTCTTTGGGCGCTGACGTGCGTTGGGCTTCTTGCAACATCTTCTCAACCCAAGACCACGCTGCTGCCGCCATTGCCGATGCTGGCATTCCTGTGTTTGCCACCAAGGGCGAAACCTTGACTGAGTACTGGGACTACACCCACCGCATTTTTGAATTCGGCGCCAAAGGTGCCGAAGGCGAAGGCCCCAACATGATTTTGGATGACGGCGGCGATGCCACGTTGTTGATGCACTTGGGCAAGCGCGCTGAAACCGACGCTTCGTTGATTGCGAACCCCACCAGCGAAGAAGAAACTTGTTTGTTCAACGCCATCAAAGCGAAACTGGCTGTGGACCCTACTTGGTACAGCCGCAAAGGTGCGCACATCATCGGCGTGACCGAAGAGACCACCACCGGCGTGTTGCG
>CANGOY010000118.1 GCA_947455585.1 Comamonadaceae bacterium | reverse complement strand
GTGTGGGGGTCAGGGCATCTTTGGGTGCGCTGATGGCAGCGGGGGCTTCGTAGCGGATACCTTGCAGCTCTGGCAAGTCGGCCACTTGGATGTGATCACACGTGCCCCACAAGGCGTGCAGCTGATTGGCTAAATCACCGCGCTCTTTGCGCATCAGCAATTGCGACAACGCACTCAGTTTTAAATCACTCTTGGTGGTGGCCTTGCTCAAATCATTTTTGGTTTCGGCCACGCCCATCCACAAACCACGTTGTGCACGAGTGAGGGCCACGTACAGCAGGCGCATGTCTTCTTCCACCGAAGTGGCGGTTGGGTCGCTGTCGTCGTCGCCTTCGTCGTCTTGTGCGAAGTTGGTCTTGGCTTTTTTCTCCACCGCAAACGCGCCTGCAAACGGCACAAACACCAGCGGGTATTGCAAGCCCTTGCTCTTGTGATACGTGATGACTTTCACGCACAAGGCATCGGTTTCTAGGCGTGCTTGCTGTGCATCGCTGTCGTGGTGTTGGTTTTGAATTTGTTCGCCTAGGTGGCGCACCAGCGCGTGCTCGCCTTGCAGGCTTTGCTCGGCGTGTTGCAGCAACTCGCCCAAGTGCAGCAGGTTGCTCAAACGCCGTTCGCCATCGGGCTGGGCCAACATGCGCTGCGCCACGTGTTGGCTGTGCAGCCACTGGTGCAGCATGGGCAACACGCCGTGTTGTTGCCACAGGCCGTGCCATTGGTGGAACTGTTCTAGCAGTTGCTCCCACTGCGCTTCGTCTTGGGTCGTGGCCAGCACCTCGTGCAAGTCCAGTGCCCACAAGCGGCTGCCCACTGCGGCACGCACCCAGCCTGTTTGACGGGGCGAAGCCACCGCACGCAACAAGCGCCACAAGTCGGTGGCCTCGGTCGATTGGTACACGCTGGAGTGGTCCGATAAATACACACTGGGAATGAGTCGCGCACGCAAAGCGTGACGCACCGCATCGGCTTGCTTTTGGCTGCGCACCAGCACGGCCATGTCGCCGGGGGTGGCTGCGCCTTTGTTCAGCAGGTCTGCCATTTGGTCGGCAAACACTTGCGCGGTGTGGTGCAAATAGCTGGTGCTGCTCACTACTTCGGCGTCCCCCTCATTCTTGGCTATGGGGTGCATTTGCCACACGGTGAAGGGTGGGCACTCTTCGCCGTTCACCACCAGCGCAGGCTCTTTGCCTTGTGCTGACACTTCCACAAACTCAATCTCGCCTTGTGTTGATGCAAACGGTTGCTCGGTTTGCATGAACACATGGTTCACCGCCTGCACCAAGCCCACGCTGGAGCGGTGGTTGCCGGTGAGGGTGTGCAGTGCGTCTGTGTTGGTGGCTTGCGCATCGTTGCGAGCTTGCAAGTACGTGCCCAAGTCTGCGCCGCGGAAGCTGTAGATGGCTTGCTTGGGGTCGCCAATCATCACCAGCGCGTTGGCTTGCGTGCAGGCGTCTGGCGCATAGATGCGGTTGAGCGTGCCGTACTGCCAAGGGTCGGTGTCTTGAAACTCGTCCACCAAAGCCACGGGATATTGCTGGCGAATGGCAGTAGCCAATCGGCCATCGTCGGCCATCACGGCGTGATGCAGGTTTTGCAACAGGTCTGAAAAGTCAAACGCGGCGCGTTGTGTTTTGGCTGCCTTGTAGGCTTCGCCCACGGCGTGTGCGGCGTGCAGGGCAATGTCCTTGTCAGTGCTTGGCTTGACGTCAAACAACGCAACATAGGTTTGCATCGCCGCGAAGAAAGCAAAGCCCTCAGCCTCGGCCCAGCCTTTGTCTTGCAGGGCTTGGGTGGTGAAGCGCTCGAGTATTTTGAATTCTTCTTTGCTGATGTGCGCCTTCGCACTTTGCGTGGCCCACGTGTGCAGCGCTTTGAGCCAGTTGGCAAAGTAGTCGGCACGCAAGCCTTTGATTTTTTTCTGTGCGCCTGCTTCTTGCAGGGCTTGCAACACTGCATCACTCCATGCCTCACGCGCAGCAAGTGCCGCAGCTTCTACTTGTGACTGCCACGCCATGTGCGTGTCAATGGCTTGTGTGGGCGTGATGTCGGGTGTAACCACTTCGCGTGGTTTGCGCTCCTGTTCCTTCCACATATCGCTCAAGGTTTTCAGCAGCTTGGCTGGGTCTTGGCCGATGAGGGGCGTGATGTGTTGTAGCGTGTCGCCGCTGAGTGGGTAAAACCATTCGCGCCAATAGTCTTGCACCAACGTGAGTTTGAGTTGGTCGGCGTTCTCAAGCCGCGTTTGTTCAAACAGGTTGTGGCTCTCCAGCGCGTGCTGCGTGAGCATGCGGCGTGACCAACCGTGAATGGTGTAGATGGCCGCATCGTCCATCCACTCGGCGGCGCAGTTGAGTTGCAGCGCACAGCGTGGCCAAAGTGCTTCGTCAAAACTGTCGCGCAGTGTTTCTAAAAACGCATCCACCTTCAACGAGGCAGGGTAGTCGCGGCCTTGCGCACTCAAGTCAAAGTAAGTGGCGGCTTGGCTCAGGCGTGTGCGAATGCGCTCGCGCAGCTCGGCGGTGGCGGCGTCGGTAAACGTCATCACCAAAATTTGTGGGGGCAGCAAAGCCTCGGTGCGTTCGTGGCCCAGCACCAGGCGCAGGTACAGCGCAGCGAGTGTCCAAGTTTTACCCGTGCCTGCGCTGGCCTCTATCACTTGGCGGCCGTGCAGCGGCAGGGTGTGTGCGTTCAGGGCTTTCATGCGTCAGCCTCCTCAGCGTAGTCCGCGCTGTCGGCATTTAGGTGAATCACCTTGGCGGCTTTGAACATGGGTTCGTACAAGCGGGTGGCCCAATGGTTCAGGCTGGCTTCCACATCTTCAAAACTCGTGAACACACGTTGCAGTGCGGGCGAGCCTGTGTATTCGCCGCTCTTGCCAAAGCCGCCTTCAAACGCAGCTTGCGCTTTGCCCATCGCGTCTTTGCTGCCGCTGTACACGCCCATCACAAACGCGCAGGCGGTTTTGGCGGCCACGGGCAGGGGCTGTGCCCATGCTTCTAAATACGCGTCGCACAGGTCTTGCAAATGTTCTTGCGCTTGTTCCGCTTGGATGGGCTTGAGTTCGATGGCCGCATCAAAACCAATTTGCACGCTGGTGGTGGGCGTGCCACTGGCGCACGCGGCCAAGTGGTGCAGCCACAGTTGGCTGAGCGTGTCGATGCGGGCGACTTGGTTTTCTTTTTTGCCTTCGGTCACCGCGCCTGGGCGTAGCGCCACTTGCAGCCATTGCTGCCCAGCGTCATGCGCTTTGCCGTTGGTGTGCCACATGGTTTGGCCATTGGCCCACTCGGCACTCAGGTGCGTGTGGCCCAGTTGCCAGTGGGCAGATTGCACGCTCAAGTGGTTTGGCCATTTGGGCAACAACACATCCAATTGCTCACGCAGTTTTTCGCGGTCGTTCTCAAACAGGTGTTGCTGCGCTTCGCCAAAACCGGCCATGGCCAGTTGGCCACTCAGGCGCAGTTGGTCAATGGCTTGTTGCGCATCTTCAGCTTGTGCAATGCGTTGGTTGAGTTTGTATTTTTCTAAACCGTCGAGCGAGAAAGGTTCTTCTTCCTCGGCGGCTTCTTCGGGTTGGTCTAGACGCAAGCGCAAACGGTCCACCAAAAACACTTCCACGGGTTGACGCAGCAAGCGCTGCAAATGTTGCAGCGTGAGTTCCGTGGGTGCGATGGCAGCGGCTGCATCGCGAGATGTGCCTTGCTTTTCTGCACTTGACGACAGCGCCCTTTGCCAATCATCCGCATAGGTTTGAAACGTGGAGTCTTGCGTGAAGTACTTGGGCGAAAACGCTTGCAGCGGCTGCAGTGGTGCAACGCATGCCAAGCCGCCATCGTGCGTCCACACCGCATTGAGGTAGTCCATCAGCTGCGCCACCAACACCGAAGGGGGCTTCACTTCATGGTCGGTCGTGCGCCGGCCTTGCCAGCTGATGTAGAGCTTGTCGCGTGCGGACAGCAACGCTTCTAGAAACAAATAGCGGTCGTCTTCGCGGCGCGAGCGGTCGCCTGCGCGCCAATGTGATTGGGTGCTGCCCGCGTGTGCGGCGTCGCTCATCAAATCAAAGTCGCGTGGGGTTTGGCTGCGTGGGTAGTCGCCATCGTTCATGCCCAGCAAGCACACGCACTTAAATGGGATGGAGCGCATGGGCATCAGCGTGGCGAACTGCACGCCACCACCAAAGAAGCGGCGTTGCATGGCGGGCTGTTGCAGCTGGGCCATCCAGTGTTCGCGCACCACCACCAGTGGCAGTGGGCTGTCGAGGCGGGCCAGTTGGCATTCGGCCAACCATGTTTCTAGCGGGGCCATCACGCGTTCTATTAAACGCTCATCGGCTTCATCGCTCGGCTTAAAGAACAACGCGACGAGCTGCTGCAACACCGCCACCCATTCGGTGGGTGTGTGTTCTTGGCGCAGTTTGATCAGCGCAATTTGTGTGTGGCGCAGCCACTGCAACAGACCATCGATCACGCGTGCATCTAGCCCGCCCACGCCTGCTTGCGGCAGTGTGTCGGCCCACGGTGTGGCGAGGTCGTCGCTTGCGCCTGTGGCGTAGCCCAGCACCAAACGCTCAATGCCAAACAGCCAACTGTTTTGATTGGCGTCGGCCATGTCGGGGGCAATGCCCCACGGCTTGCGGTGTGGCGCGTCTAGGCCCCAGCGCACGCCGGCGTCGGCCAGCCAGGTGTCCAGCTGGGCCACATCGTGTTCTTCTAGGCCAAAGCGTTCGCGCACAGCGGCCACTTCAAACAGGCTTTGCCATTCCACGCGTGTCACGCGCAGTTGGGGCAGTTGCAGCAGGGTGTCAAGGGCCTGCACCAGTGGTTCGGTGCGCGGCGTGGTGTCGGCCACGGTGTAGGGCAGGTGGCGTGAATCGTGGTGTTGAGCATTGTGTGCAAAGCGCCCAAACACCGCATGGATGTGCGGCGCAAAGTTGGCCATGTCGGGGACCATCACCATGATGTCGGCAGGCTTGAGCGTAGGGTCTGCATCTAGCCACGCCAGCAGTCGGTCGTGCAGCACTTCTACCTCGCGCTGGGCCGAGTGCGTTTGCACAAAGCGCACGCTGGTGTCGTCTGCGGGCACGTCGGTTAAGTGGTCGGGCAGTGGCGCAAGGTTGAGCAGGGACGACTGCAAGTGCTCCAACATCGTGGGCTCGCGACCTTCGTCGGCGGCTGTGTCTGCGGGGTCGACAAACACATCCACACGGTTGAATTGGCCTTTGTATTGGTCTACGTCGTCAAAGCCATCGAGCAAGTGCAAATAGTCGCGGCCATGTTTGCCCCATGCGGCCAACAGGGGGTGCGTGTCGGTGTGCAGGGTGTATTGGTCGGCCTCGGACAGCGAGCCATCGTCTTGTGGCACGGGCAAACCGGCTTTGTGCGCTTGGCGTTGCTTTGAGAGTTTGGCCAATGGCACACGGCTTTCCACCACATGGCCCCAGTAGTGCTGACAGGGGTTTTGCACCAGCATGAGCACTTGGCACACGCGGCCCAAAGCGGCCAGCGCCTGCACGGTTTGCATGGGCAGCGACGTCACGCCAAACACCATGATGCGGTGCGGCACACCCGCAGGGCGCTGGCCTTCGGGCAATGTGGCCATCTTGGCCATGAAGGCCTCGTGTACTTTGGCGCGTGAGCTGTAGCTGTGTTCCAGCTCAGCTTTGACATCGGCATCAGCTGCTAGGTCGTCTAGCAAATTGCGCCACAGCTCGGGCTGCCAGCTTTGTGCGGCGGGCAGGGGTGTGGCAGTGCCCGCTTGTGTGCGAAGTGTGTCTTTGTGATTGGCCCAGTCTTCTAGCCAATCGGCGCGGTAGTTTTGGTAGCCGTCCAGCACGTCGGCCAGCTGCGCGGCCAACTGATACGCGCGGCGGTTCATGGGCGACGCGTCAGCTTCGGCTTGGCCTAGGTAGTTTTTCAGCGGCGCAAAGCTGGGCTTGGCCAACAAACTGGGGAGCAAACGCATGATGCGCCACACCAGTGGCGACTTGTCCAGCGGCATGTGCGCGGGCACATGGCTGGGGCCCAGCACGGCGCGGTAAATCTGCCACAGCTTCGTCGATGGCAGCTCCACCTGCGTGGCCGCGCAAATGCCAAGGTCTTTGGCCAAAGCCAGCTCTAGCCAATGCTTCATGCCGTTGCTTTGCACCAGCAACACCTCGGGCGCGAGCACGGGCAGCGGGTGGTTGCGGATGAACTGCACCGCCAACTCGCGCAGGCCCTCTAGCTGGTTGCTATGAAGCACCATAAAACCGGTGGCGTGGGGGCTAGACATGTAGGGCAGAACGGGC
>CANGOY010000117.1 GCA_947455585.1 Comamonadaceae bacterium | reverse complement strand
GCACACGCCCCCCCGTTGAGCACGAAGGCCGCGAAGCCTTGGCCAAAGGCGGGCCACGCAACACCGTGGGTACCATTGCCATGGCGCGCACCAATGTGCCCAACTCAGCCACGTCGCAGTTTTTCATCAACGTGATGGACAACGGATTTCTCGACCCAACCCCCCAGCAGCCCGGCTACACCGTGTTTGGCAAAGTGGTGTCGGGCATGGAAACCATCAACAAAATTAAATCCGTGCAAACCGGTTTCGGCGGCCCGTTCCCATCTGACGTACCGCGCACCCCCATCATCATCCAATCGGCCAACGTGCTGTAAGCACGCGCCGCACTCTCATTTCATTGAAGGAAACACACCATGAGCAACCCACATGTCGAACTGCACATCTTGGACCACGGCGTCATCACCATCGAACTGGATGCTGAAAAAGCCCCCAAGTGCGCTGAGAACTTTCTGCACTACGTGAACAAAGGCCACTACGACAAAACCATTTTTCACCGCGTGATTCCAGGATTCATGGTCCAAGGCGGCGGGTTCGAACCTGGCATGACGCAAAAAGAGTGCGACGCACCGATTGAAAACGAAGCCAACAACGGCCTCAAAAACAACCACTACACACTGGCCATGGCCCGTACGTCTGACCCACATTCAGCAACAGCTCAGTTCTTCATCAACGTGGCTGACAATGAATTTCTGAACCACAAAGCCCCAAGCCAACAAGGCTGGGGCTATGCCGTGTTTGGCAAAGTCGTGAGTGGCAATGACGTGGTCGACAAAATCGCTGCAGTCAAAACTGGCCGCAAAGGCTTCCATGACGACGTGCCAAAAGAAGACGTGGTCATCGAAAAAGCTGTTGCTCTTTAAGCACTCAGCTTCTTTGCACGCACTTGCCTGAAGTCACTCGGCTCCCTGCCCTACTTTGACTTCAGGCCACTTACCCATGTCAATGCCCCCCCTGCTGCCACAACCTGTACCCAGCGTGCAAGCTCAGCCGCATTGGCAGCGCGTTGACTTCATCTCAGACCTGCACCTAGACGCCAGCGAGCCTGCCACGTTTGACGCGTGGGCGCAGCACATGGCGCACACACCGGCAGACGCCCTGTTCATCTTGGGCGATTTGTTTGAAGTGT
The DNA here is from genome assembly GCA_947455585.1 of Comamonadaceae bacterium. Taxonomy (GTDB): domain Bacteria; phylum Pseudomonadota; class Gammaproteobacteria; order Burkholderiales; family Burkholderiaceae_C; genus Limnohabitans. The sequence goes on along the minus strand of CANGOY010000117.1, from coordinate 5,172 downwards.
GGGTGGGCGATGACACCCAAGACTCCTTTGCCCTGCAATGCATTGCCTTGCTCAAAGCTACGGCGCAGCGCATGCCTGTGTATTTCATGTGCGGCAACCGCGACTTTTTGGTGGGACCTGAATTGCTCAATTCCACCGGCATGCGCGGTTTGAGCGACCCCACGGTGCTTGACTTTGGTTCTGCTGATGGTGCAACACCCACACGCATCTTGCTCAGCCACGGCGACGCCCTGTGTTTAGACGACCACGACTACTTGGCGTTTCGCGCCCAAGTGCGCCAGCCCGATTGGCAAGCAACATTCTTGAGCAAGCCCTTGGCCGAACGCCAAGCCTATGCGCGCAGCGTTCGAAACACAAGCGAAGCGCGCAAACAAAGCCACACCGACAACCCAGATTTCGCGGGTTATGCCGATGTAGACACACCAGCAGCCATTGCATGGCTGAATGCCACGAAAGCTCAAGTGCTGCTTCACGGCCACACCCACAAGCCTGCGGTGCACAACTTGGGCGAGGGTTTAAGCCGCTGCGTGCTGAGTGACTGGCATGCCGATGCCAAGCCCCCTCGCCTAGAGGTACTGAGTTGGCAACGCAAACAAGCAGCGAACGCAACGCACGGGCTGCAACGCTTACCGTTGAGCAGCAACTAACAAGGTGCTCATGCGGCTTTTATCCAAAGCCTCAAACACAACGTAAAAAACGGCGCCTCAGCGCCGTTTTTGTTTTACCAAGGCTCATTGCCCTAGCGCATTTAGCGCTTCAACAACACCTTCAGCGCCGCTTGCAAACGACGAGCTGCCGCTTCGTCATACGCACCACCCAAGACCTGCGCCGCGTCAGCGGCCCACGTCATTTGAGGTGATGGGTCATTGCGGCGTGTGAGCATTTGCAACTGCAAGGCACGACGCGCATCCATTTGCGCGGCGGGTGTGGGCAAGTCAGCGGCAACTTCCAAACGCAACAAAGGCGTGACAGCCTCGCCTTGAGGCTGAGCCGACAAAGCTTGCGACCATTGCGTGCGCTGTGCCGGGCTGAGTTTGCTACCAATGGCTTGCGCCGCTGGCAATTGGGCTGCATCGCGCTTTTCCCAAGCGTGCATCAGCTGGGTCAACACTTCGCCGTGCGCTTGTGAAGCCAAACGACGCAAGGCATCTTGTGCAGATTCCAAAGCAAAGCGTTGGGCGCGGAAAGCTGCATCACCCAAACGTGGGCCACGCGGCGCAAAGCCCTCGCGACCACCATCACGTCCGCCATCGCGGCCTGGTTTGCCGTCACGGCCAAAGCTTGGTTTGCCATCGCGACCACGGCCAGCGGGTGCAGCTTCGGTACGTTTTTGGCCTGGACGGTCATCACCGCGCACGGCCACTACTGGGCGTGGTGCAGCCTTGGGTTTGACGGGGGCAACTTCAGCCACGGGCTCAGTGGCTTCTGCAGAGTTGTCAGCTGGCTGCTCTGCATTTGCTTCAGCGCTTGTATCGTCAGAGCTGTGGGCAGCATCGCTTGTTGCAGCTTCGGCAGAGACGTCTGTCGTCACTTCTGTAGCGGGCGCTTCTGGCTCTGTGACGGCTTCAGATGAAGCCTCAGTGGCAGCAGCGGGTGCAGCCGCTGCATGTACAGGGGCTGCCACTGGCGCCACCACTTCGCCGCGTGCGATTTGCTCCAACATTTGCATGGCCGCACGAATGGCGGATGCATCGCCTTTGGCGGTGGCTGAATCCAAAGCCTTGGCGGCATCGAGCACGGCTTTGTCGTGAGGTGTCAGTGCGGCTTGAGATTGCTCGCGCACCGATGACTTGCGGGCAAATGCTTCGTCAATCGGTTGACGGAAGGCATCCCACAGTTTTTGCTCTTGCTTGCGGTCGAGCACCACAGCATGGGCTTCTTCTTGCCAGCGTTGTTGCAAAGCTTTGACAGCATCCACACGCAGCGAAGGCGCAGCGCCCAAAGCTTGGGCTTCGGCAATCAGCGCATGGCGGCGCGCAAGGCTAGCTTTTTGCATCACTTCAAGCGGCTCGTGCGCGGCGTGGATGGCAGCTTTCCAAACGGGTTGCAACTCGGCAAACATTTTTTCGCTCAGGTGGCCGCTTTCGCGCCAGCGTTGGGCGAACTGATGCAACTGACGTGCGACGCCTTTCCAATCGGGGCCATTGGCATGCTCAACTGCCCATGCTTTGACTTCTTCAATCAAAGCCAAGCGTTGGGCTTTGTGCGCGGTGGTTTGGGCACGGGCTTCTTTGAGCCATGCGTCCACCACTTCGTGGGCGCGGTTGCAAGCCGAGTCAAAGCGCTTCCACAACGCAGGGTTGGGCGCGGCTTCTTTGTCGATTTTTTTCCATTGCTCGCGCAAGTTGCGCAAGGTTTCTTGCATCTTGCGGCCGCCCACTGCGGGCACGCGGGCCACGTCTTCGGCTTTGACAGCGGCCACTGTTTCAGCTGCGGCAGCTTCAATCACAGCAGGTGCATCAACCGCTGCTGCCTGCGTGACTTCAACAGCCACTTGCTCGACAACAGCAGCGTCTTGAGCAGGCGCCGCTTCATCAGCTTTAGGCACTTTGGCTTTCGCAGGCTTGGCCACAGGCGCAGGCTTAAACAAAGCCTCAGCTTGCATGGCCAGCTCTAAACGCTTTTGGTCCACCACGGCTTTGTCAGCGGTGGGTTTGACTTTGCGCGTCGCGTCCGCACCAGCAGCTACTGGCTTGGCGGCTTTAACGGGCGCGGCGGCTTGGGGCAACACTTCACCACGGGCCACGCGAATTTGGTCAGACCATGCGGGCACGGCTGGCAATGGCGCTGCTGCATCAGCCGCAGCAGCTTCGGTCAAGGTCAAGGCCTCGCCAAAAGCGGTCCACACGGCTTGCACTTGTTGGGTACTGGTTTGCAAAGCGGGTGCAAACTTGGCGTCCACGCTGGGCCATTGGGCATCGGCTGCCAAGGCTTGGGCTTGGGCAACCCAACGGTCGAGGTCGGTTTGCAGCGCATCGCGCTGGGCCAAGGCGTCTTGCCAAGACTTAGTCGAAAGCACTTCAATGCGTTGCGCAAGCAGCACAGCGGCTTCGCGCTGCACTTGGGTTTGGTGTTGCAAGTCTTCAATGGCTTTCACGCGCTCGGCCAATGCGGTTTTCAGACCGGCTAAGGGCTCGCGTGACAAAGGCGCACCGGCTTTGGCGGCATCGCGCTGCCAGCCCATGGCATCGCTCAAATTGATGTGCGGCGCGTCGCGCAGGGCTTCGCCTTTGGAGGCCCACTCGACAATTAAGGCGTCTTGGTCTTTGCTGCGGCGCAGCTCGTCCAGTTTTTCACGCAGCACTTTGGCAGCACCCTTGTCGCGGTGGCTCATTTCGTCAAAGGCAGCTTGAACTTGTTCCAAGGTGGGCTGGCCAGTAAGCCAATCGCGCAGGCGCGCAGTGCGGTCTGCTGAGGTAGAAACGGTAAAGGCCCCGCCAGTCAATTTGTCTAAGGCGGCGAGGTCGAGGGGTTTGTTAGAGGAATCAGTCACAAGTAGGGCTCACAGTAAATTAGGGGTGATTGTCGCCGAGGCTTTAAAATTTCAGCTACTTCCTATTTAATAAATTTATGTCTATTCCCCTCATCGCCCGATTACAGCTAGGTCTACGTACCTTTGCAGCTGACGTGGCGCAAGGCTTTTTTGCCATTTCCCACAACGGTTTGGCTGTGGTGGGCCTGTCTATCTTCTTCTTTGTCGTGGCGCTGACCGTGCGCCCCGACCTGCGTGTGGTGACCGAAGCCAAGGTCATCAGCTGGCTGCAAGAGCGCCAATACGACGAACTGGGCATCGCAACTGATGCCGATGCCGTAGACCGCGCCACCGCCACCGACCCCCGCGACCTGCCCAAACAACAATCCAATTTGGCCTACTGGCTGAGCAAAAAATACCGTGTGGCACCTGAGCCTTTGAGCGCTTTGGTGTCCGAAGCCTACGACGTGGGTCCTGCCAACCAAATCGAACCCACCCTGATATTGGCCGTGATGGCCGTGGAATCTGGCTTTAACCCCTTCGCTCAAAGCAATGTGGGCGCTCAAGGCCTGATGCAAGTGATGACCAAGGTCCACGAGCAAAAGTACCAAGGCTTCGGCGGCGCTTTGGCCGCGTTTGACCCCGTGGCCAACGTGCGCGTGGGCGTGAATGTACTCAAAGAGTGCATCACCCGCGCTGGCAGCCTAGAAGGCGGCCTCAAGCTCTATGTGGGCGCAGGAAATATGAAAGACGACCAAGGCTACGCCGGCAAGGTCATGGCCGAAAACGCCCGCCTGCTGCAAGTGGCCAAGGGCGTGAAAGTGCCAATTACGCCCCCCCCTTCCACGGCTGCCGAGGCTGCCACCGCCCGTTTGGAGAGCCTGTGGGAAAAAGCCCAGCGCTTGACCCCCTTCGGCAAGGACGAAGAATAAATCTAGCGCTTGAAGCGCGGTAAACTCTGTTTTGTGCGCAACTGGCGATAGGCGTGTGAGGCATCAGCCCCATACCGCTGACGTGGATGTATGACCACTGGGAAGCGCGCAGCCTCTATCTATAGAGGTGTTTTGCCGTTCGCCTGGGCAGCCACAAAACCACCTTTTTCTAGGACTGCCAATATGTACAACCGCAACATCTTGATCGAACAAACCGACCCTGAAGTTTGGGCCGCCATTCAAGCCGAAAACGCCCGCCAAGAACACCACATTGAATTGATCGCCAGCGAGAACTATGCGTCTCCAGCCGTCATGCAAGCCCAAGGCTCGCAGTTGACCAACAAATACGCCGAAGGCTACCCCGGCAAGCGCTACTACGGTGGCTGCGAACACGTGGACGTGGCTGAACAACTGGCCATCGACCGCCTGAAACAAATTTACGGTGCAGAGGCCGCCAACGTGCAACCGCATTGCGGAGCATCGGCCAACGAAGCCGTGTTCCTCGCTTTCTTGAAGCCAGGCGACACCATCTTGGGCATGAGCTTGGCCGAAGGTGGTCACTTGACACACGGCATGGCGCTCAACATGTCTGGCAAGTGGTTCAACGCGGTGTCTTACGGCTTGGATGCCAACGAAGCCATCGACTACGAAGCGATGGAAGCCAAGGCACGCGAGCACAAACCCAAACTCATCATCGCTGGCGCTTCTGCCTACAGCTTGCACATCGACTGGGCACGCTTTGCAAAAGTTGCCAAAGAAGTGGGAGCG
>CANGOY010000116.1 GCA_947455585.1 Comamonadaceae bacterium | reverse complement strand
CGCGTCGCTGGTGGCGGTGATGTCGAGGAAGGTGAGCTCGTCAGCGCCTTGGTCGTTGTAGCGTGCCGCGATTTCCACAGGGTCGCCTGCATCGCGCAGCTCGACAAAGTTGACGCCTTTGACGACGCGACCGCCGGTCACGTCGAGGCAAGGAATGATGCGCTTAGCAAGCATAGAGGTCCAAAGAGTTCTTCAAGAAACGGTCAAACGCTGCCAGCCAACCCATTGGCTACCAGCGGGAATTGAGATGGGTTCAAACACCTGTGCTGCTTCCACGCACAACATGCGCGCAAAGCCGTGAGCGGGCATGTCGGCCAGTGCGGCGCACTTGCCCTCGCCCGGGTTCCACACCACTGAATTGGCCCATGAGGGGCTTTGCTCAATTTGCAAGGTGCTTGTGCCGTCTTGCAGGTGCAGTGGGTTTGACGATGCGCTTTCACCCCATGAGTACACGCGGTCAAACTCAGCATCAAAGTAAAGTGCCTCGTCGGCCAAGCCATGCACATCGGCCACAGCATCCCACTCTGGGCGGCCGCCTAGGCCACGCAGTTCGGTGAGGTCTATGTCGTCCACCGCTAGGTAGGTATGCAGTGCGCCGGTGAAGTGCAATTCATTTTGCGCTTCAGTGTTGTTGACGGTCAGCGTGAGGGTCAGCTGGCCGGGTGCAAGTGCGATGCGCAGCACAGCCACAAAGGCTTGTTGCCAAATGGCAAGTGTGTTGGGGCTGGTGCTGAGGGTGAAGTCGATATGGGCAGCGTCGCCGCTGGTCACTGCCTCACCCACTGTCCAGTTCATGTTGCGGGCAAAGCCATGCTTGGGCAATGTGCCGCGTTGGTTGAACTGGGGGAAGCACACCGGCACGCCGCCACGGATGGCGGCTTTGCCATCCCACAGGTTATCGGGGCTTAAAAACAAACGCTCGCGGCCTTGGCTGACCCACGACAACACATGCGCGCCTTGCAAGGCCACCAGCACGGTGTCGCCGCAAGGCAAGGTCAAGCGCTGGCAGGCTAAGCCTTGGTGAAGCTCACCGCAGGCAGCACTGCCGGCGGCTGTGGCATTAGCCATTGAGTTCGTCAGCGCGGGCTTGGGCTTTTTCAAAGTCCAAATCGCCGCTGTAAATGGCGCGGCCGCAAATCACGCCTTCCACGCCCTCGTCTTCCACGGCGCACAACTGTTCGATGTCGGCCATGTTGGACAAACCGCCGGAGGCGATGATGGGAATAGACACGGCTTGTGCCAGTTTGACAGTGGCGTCGATGTTGATGCCGCTGAGCATGCCGTCGCGGCCGATGTCGGTGTAGATGATGGATTCCACGCCGTAGTCTTCAAACTTCTTGCCGAGGTCAGCCACGTCGTGGCCTGTGAGCTTGCTCCAACCATCGGTAGCGACCTTGCCGTCTTTGGCGTCCAACCCGACGATGATGTGGCCGCCAAAGGCAGCACACGCGTCTTTCAAGAAGCCGGGATTCTTGACGGCAGCCGTGCCGATGATGACGTAACGCAAGCCAGCGTCGATGTATTTTTCAATCGTGTCGAGATCGCGAATGCCGCCACCCAATTGCACAGGAATGTCGTGGCCCACAGCTTTCAAAATGGCTTTGATGGCCGCTTTGTTTTGGGGTGTGCCGGCGAAAGCGCCGTTCAAGTCGACCAAGTGCAGGCGACGTGCGCCTTTGGCCACCCAGTTGAGCGCCATTTGCGCGGGGTCTTCACCGAAGGTGGTGGATTGCTCCATGTCGCCTTGTTTGAGGCGCACGCAGTGTCCGTCTTTGAGGTCAATGGCAGGAATTAAATGCATGATGGCTTAAGGGTTCAAGGGTTCCAGTGCAGAAAATTGCGAAACAGGGCCAAGCCATGTGCCGCACTTTTTTCTGGGTGAAATTGTGTCGCAAAAAGATTGTCGCGGGCCACGGCACATGTAAAAAGGCTACCGTAGTCGGTTTGGGCTGCGCTGTGCACTGAATTTTTAGGGCGCGCGTAAAAGCTGTGCACAAAGTAAAAGTAGCTGGCATCCGGTATGCCTTGCCACAGGGCGTGCGGCTGGGCTTGCAACACTTGGTTCCAGCCCATTTGCGGCACTTTGAAGCGGCTGCCATCGGCTTGCGTGCTGCCTGCCAAATCAAACTTCACCACTTCACCGGCAATCAAACCCAAGCCGGGTGTGTCGCCTTCGGCGCTGTGGTCGAGCATCATTTGCATGCCCACACACACGCCAAACAAAGGCTTTTTATCGGCGGCGTCCAACACGGCCTCAAGCAAGCCCGACTCGCGCAACTCGCGCATGCAGTCAGGCATAGCGCCTTGGCCGGGCAAGACCACGCGGTGCGCGTCGCGCACCACTTGCGGGTCAGAGGTGACGATCACCTCGGCATGGTCCACAACTGAGGCAGCGTGCATGACCGCCTGCGCCACAGAGCGCAGGTTGCCCATGCCGTAATCAACGACTGCGACTTTGTTATTCATACGCGCGAGGGATCACAGGCTTCCCTTGGTGGATGGAATCATGCCGGCAGAGCGTGGGTCGAGTTCGAGTGCGGCACGCAAGGCGCGGGCAAACGCTTTGAACACGGTCTCAGCTTGGTGGTGCGCGTTTTCGCCGCGCAAGTTGTCGATGTGCAGGGTCACGAAGGCGTGGTTCACAAAGCCTTGGAAAAATTCAAACGCCAATTGGCTGTCGAACTCGCCAATCATGCCGCTCTTGAACGGCACGTGCATGATCAAACCTGGGCGGCCAGAGAAGTCCACCACCACGCGGCTGAGTGCTTCGTCGAGCGGCACATAGGCGTGGCCGTAACGGCGAATACCTTTTTTGTCGCCCACGGCTTTGGCAAACGCTTGACCCAAGGTGATGCCCACGTCTTCCACGGTGTGGTGGCCGTCGATGTGCAGGTCGCCCTTGGCTTGAATATCAAGGTCAATCAACCCATGACGCGCGATTTGGTCGAGCATGTGGTCAAAGAAACCAATGCCGGTAGAGAGCTTGGATTGGCCCGTGCCGTCGAGGTTGATCTTGACGGTGATTTGGGTCTCGGCCGTGTTGCGGCTGACTTCGGCGATACGAGCTGCTGATTGAGCGGTCATGCGGTGACTTTCGATGAAGAGAGAGCGGCTTGCAGGGCAGCCAAGAGTTGTTTGTTTTCCTCGGGCGTGCCGATGGTCAAGCGCAAGCAGTTGGCAAGCAATGGATGCATTTTAGAAACGTTCTTGACCAACACTTTGTGGGCCTTGAGCAACTCAAAAGCGCGACTGGCGGCATCAGCTTCACCATTGAAACGCAGCACCATCATGTTGGCTTCGCTGGCGTAAGGCGTGACGCCTGCCATTTGCTGCAAAGCTTTGAACAAGGCTTCACGCTCGGTGCGAATGACAGCGGCTTGCTGGGCGAACACATCCGTGTGCTCCAGCGCAAACAAAGCGCATTCGGCGTTGAGCACGCTCACGTTGTACGGCGGGCGCAGTTTGTCGACCTCGTTAATCAGTGCCTGTGGGGCAATCATGTAGCCCAAGCGAATGCCGGCCAAGCCAAACTTTGACAGCGTGCGCATCAGCAGCACATGGGCGTTGGCCGCTGGGTGTTGACGAATTTCATCGAGCCAGCTTTTGCTGGAGAACGGCTGATACGCCTCGTCCATCACCACCAAACCACCATAAGCGCTGACCTGTGTGATGAGGCGGCGAATGGTGTCGGCATCCCACAAATTGGCCGTGGGGTTGTTGGGGTAGGCGATGTAAACAATGGCGGGCTCGTGCTGCGCGATGGCGGCAGACATGGCGGCTTCGTCCAACTCAAAGTCGGTCTTGAGCGGCACGCCGATGTATTGCAAACCTTGCAGCTTAGCGCTCATGCCGTACATCACAAAGCCGGGCTCTGGGGCAACCACTTTTGCATTCGGCACAGCACAGGCCATCGACAGCAAAGAGATGAGCTCGTCAGAGCCGTTGCCCAGCATCAGGCCTAAGCCCGCTGGCAAATCAACGTATTTCGCCAACGCATTCTTCAAGTCATCGATGCGCGCGCCGGGGTAGCGGTTGACTTCCACGGCGCCCAAACGCGCGCCCAGCTGGGCCTGCAATTCAGGCGAGAGAGTGAATGGGTTTTCCATCGCGTCGAGCTTGACCATGCCCACCGAGTGCTGCACGGCATAAGCGTGCATAGCTTGGATATCGGGGCGAATGAAACGCAGTGCGTTCGTCATATCGGTCAGTCTTTCTTCAAACGGAACTCAGCCGCCATGGCGTGGGCTTGCAAGCCTTCGCCATAGGCCAACACGGCGGCAATCTTGCCCAGCGTTTGCGCGCCCTGCTCGCTCACCTCAATCAAGCTGCTGCGCTTTTGAAAGTCGTACACGCCCAAGGGCGAGCTGAAACGCGCCGTGCCACTGGTGGGTAACACGTGGTTAGGGCCCGCGCAGTAGTCGCCCAAGCTTTCGCTGGTGAACGCGCCCAAGAAGATGGCGCCTGCGTGCTTGAGCAGCGGCTCCCACTTGTGTGGCTCGTTGCTCGACACCTCTAAGTGTTCGGGCGCAATGCGGTTGCTGATGGCGCACGCTTCTTCCATGCTGCGGGTGTGAATGAGCACACCACGGCCATTGAGGGACTTTTCGATGATGTCTTTGCGCGGCATTTGCGGCAGCAAGCGTTCAATCTCGGCTTGCACGAGGTCGATGTACGCGGCATCGGGGCAGAGCAACACGCTTTGCGCCAACTCGTCATGCTCGGCTTGGCTGAACAAATCCATCGCCACCCAATCGGCCGGCGTGGAGCCATCGGCCAACACCAAAATTTCGCTGGGGCCTGCAATCATGTCGATGCCCACTGTGCCAAACACGCGGCGCTTGGCAGCGGCCACATAAGCGTTGCCGGGGCCGGTGATTTTGTCGACCGCTGGCACAGTGGCTGTGCCGTAGGCCAAGGCAGCCACGGCTTGTGCGCCGCCGATGGTGAAGGCGCGGCTCACGCCGGCCACATAGGCTGCAGCGAGTACCAATGGGTTTTTCTCACCCTTAGGTGTGGGCACAACCATGATGATTTCCTCCACGCCCGCGACGTGCGCAGGAATGGCGTTCATCAACACGCTGGATGGATAAGCGGCTTTGCCACCGGGCACATAAATGCCCACGCGGTCGAGCGGCGTGACTTTTTGGCCCAGCAAGGTGCCATCGGCGTCGCGGTAAGTCCAGCTTTCGCCGCTGGCTTTCTTTTGCGCCTCGTGATAGCTGCGCACGCGTGCAGCAGCAGCTTGCAGGGCATCGCGTTGTTCGGCGGGCAAACCATCGAACGCGGCTTTGAGTTCGGTTTGCGTCAACTCCAACGCGGCCATGCTGTCGACCTTCAGGCCGTCAAAGCGCTCGGTGTACTCCAGCACGGCGGCGTCGCCACGCTTTTGCACGTCGGCCAAGATGTCGGCCACGCGTTGCTCGATGGCCGCGTCGGTGTCGGCAGACCAATGCAGACGCGCTTTGAAATCGGCTTCAAAGGTGGGGCTGGTGGTCGAGAGACGAAGCGGTTTGGCCATCTTGTGTACGTGTGTGGTGAAAGGTTTATTTGGCAAGCGCGGCAGAAAACGCGTCGATGATGCGGCGAATGTCGGCCTGCTTCATCTTGAGCGCGGCTTGGTTGACCACCAAGCGCGAACTGATGTCCATGATGCGTTCGACTTCTACCAAGTGGTTGGCTTTGAGCGTGTTGCCCGTGGACACCAAGTCGACGATGGCATCGGCCAAACCAGTGAGCGGGGCCAATTCCATGGAGCCATAGAGCTTGACCAAATCGACGTGCACGCCTTTGGTGGCGAAGAAGTCACGCGCGATGGTGGTGTACTTGGTCGCCACTTTCAAACGTGCGCCTTGCTTGACCATCGCCGCGTAGTCGAAGTCGGAGCGCACTGCCACGCTCATGCGGCATTTGGCGATTTGCAAATCGAGGGGTTGATAGAGGCCCGCAGTGGCCACGCCACCAGCCACGCCACCGCCATGTTCGATGAGAGTATCAAGGCCCGTCACGCCCAAATCAGCACCGCCGTATTGCACATACGTGGGCACGTCAGACGCACGCACCAACACCACACGCACGTTGGCGTGGTTGGTGGGCAAGATGAGCTTGCGAGATTTTTCCGGGTCTTCGAGCACCTCAATACCTGCGGCTTTGAGCAGCGGCATGGTTTCATCAAAGATGCGGCCCTTCGAGAGCGCCAGCGTCAACATGTTGTTCATTTCACTCTTTCGATATCTGCACCGATGGCGCGCAGCTTGGCTTCCATCTTGTCGTAGCCACGGTCCAAGTGGTAGATGCGGTCCACCAAGGTTTCGCCATCGG
>CANGOY010000115.1 GCA_947455585.1 Comamonadaceae bacterium | reverse complement strand
GCACAGCGCTTTGTGCGCCTTGATGCAGCCCAAACCCGTGAAGCCGTATGGCAGCAGCTGCACCAAAACTTTCTGCAGCGCGGCTGGCTGAGTTCTAGCGCCGCATGACCGAAACCACCACACCACAAGCGAGGCCCGTGTTGAGCCCTTGGCTCCAAGGCCAGCTCACAACCTTGCTAGAACGACGCGGCCACGCTTGGCTGCTGCAAGGCCCATCGGGCTTGGGCCAATACACGCTAGGTCTTGAACTGGCCCGTGCTTGGCTGTGCGAAGCGCCCACGAAGCACGGCGCTTGTTACCAATGCCGCAGCTGCCATGCCGTGGATGTGCGCACCCATGCAGACCTGCGCACGCTCATGCCCGAAGCTTTGGCGCTTGAGCTTGGCTGGCCATTGGACGAGAAAACACAAAAAGACCTCGACGATAAAAAGCGCAAGCCCAGCAAAGAAATTCGCGTCGAAGCCGCACGCGACATGGTGGCGTTCAGCCAACAAACCCGCTCAGGTGGCTCGACCAAAGTGGTGTTTGTTTACCCCGCCGAACGCATGAACCATGTAACGGCCAACACCATCCTCAAAACGCTGGAAGAACCACCAGGCGAGTGCCGCTTTGTGTTGGCCAGCGAAGCCGCGCACCAGCTGCTGCCCACCATCCGCAGCCGCTGCCAAACCCACACCATGGTTTGGCCCACCGAAACCGAGGCTTTGAGCTGGCTGCAAACCCAAGGCGTGCCAGCCACTGATGCTGCTGTGTTGCTGCGTGCCGCGGGCGGTCGCCCAGAAGATGCGTTAGACCTTGCAAATGCGGGTCTCAAAGCTGCGCATTGGGCAGCTTTGCCCAAAGCCGTGTTGCGTGGCGATGTGGGCGCAGTGTCTGACGCCACACCCTCGCAAGCCATTGCCATGCTGCAAAAGCTGTGTCACGACTTGCTGGCTTTGCGCACGGGCGCTGAACCACGCTTCTTTCTGGCTGCAGATTTGCCCGCTGCAGGCACTGTGAATTCGCTGACTCAATGGTCAAAAGACCTGATGGATGCCGCCCGTACCTCCGAGCATCCGTACAACGCTGGTTTGATGTTCGAAGCTTTGTTGGCGAGGGCGCAAACCGCTTTGCGCGCCAAAGACTAAAAATATCCAGCCAACTTCACGCCCTCCATTCGCGCCCAAACAACGCTTTTTTTCATAGCCCCATGTTCACAGATTCCCACTGCCACCTGAACTTTCCAGAGCTGGCTGAAAACATCCACACCATTCGCGACGACATGGACAAGGCCCAAGTCACGCGCGCCTTGGTCATCAGCACCACGCTCGAGCGTTTTCCTGAAGTGCACGGCTTAGCCACCCAGTTCGACAACTTTTGGGCCACCGTCGGCGTGCACCCCGACAACGAAGGCGTGCAAGAACCCTCGCTCGATGACCTGCTTAGTCGGGCCAAACTACCCAAAGTGGTGGGCATTGGCGAAACAGGGCTGGACTATTACCGCTTAGGCGAACGCAGCGTGGCTGATATGGAATGGCAGCGCAATCGCTTTCGCATCCATATCCAAGCCGCGCAGCAAACCCAGCTACCTTTGGTCATTCACACCCGCAGTTCGTCGGCTGACACCGTGGCGATTTTGAAAGAGCAGGGCGAAGACGGCTCAGCGGGCAGTGCAGGGGGCGTGTTTCATTGCTTCACCGAAACGGCAGATGTGGCTCGCGCTGGCTTGGACCTAGGCCTCTACATCTCGTTTTCTGGCATCTTGACCTTTAAAAATGCCCAAGACTTGCGTGATGTCGCCCAATTTGTCCCGATGAACCGCATCTTGATTGAGACCGACAGCCCGTATTTGGCGCCTGTGCCACACCGTGGAAAGACCAACAATCCGTCTTATGTGCCGTTTGTGGCCAAACAGATTGCCGACATCAAAGGTATGTCCATTGAAGCTATTGCCGAGGCCACGAGCCGCAATTTTGACCAACTTTTCAGCGGCGTTTTGAAATGAGAAAATACTTTAAGTATTTTTTATATCTATATGTTTTCATTGGATATTCTTTATCAAATGCAGGCTCTTACGACGATTTTTTCAGCGCATTGACCTTCGACAAGCCAGATGTCATTGAGCGACTTTTAGCCCGTGGGTTTGACCCGAATACACCTAACGAAAATGGCATTCCTGGCCTGTTGGTCGCTCTTCAGTCCGAGTCACCCAAGTCCGCCATGGTTTTAGTCAAGCATCCGCAAACCCAAGTGAATGTGCAAAACCAGTTGGGCGAGACACCGCTCATGCTTGCGGCCATCAACAACCAATTCCAATTGGCGCAAGTACTGATAGAGCGTGGCGCCGACGTGAACCGTGAAGGCTGGACACCACTGCATTACGCCTCAACCCGTGGCCACCGCGAAATGATGCGTTTGCTGCTTGATAACGATGCTTACATTGACAGTGAATCAGCCAATGGCACCACACCCTTGATGATGGCAGCTTACGCAGCACCTGCGTTGGCCGTGAAGTTATTGCTAGAAGAAGGCGCCGACCCCACGCTGGTCAACAGCGGCAATGCATCGGCATTGGATTTGGCCCTTAGCAAAGACCACCAGCAAAGTGCTTTCTACATTCGTGCTTTCATTGAATCTTGGTACATCCAAAATCTAATCAAAGAAGAATAGTGTTTTGCCAGCCTTAAAAGAACCGCAGAACCATGCGGTTTGCTTTGATTCTTTAACTTTACATAATATACATCGTATTAAATAAATGGCATTTCAATCAATGACCTGTATGTGCCCAAAGCAGCAAAGCATCACGGTCTTCCACCACCAAATCAATCTTTTGCCCCACAGGCAAACAAAGTTTGGTGGCGACATGACCAAACGGCAAATCGGTCAGCACGGGAGCTTTGATTTGAGTTCGCAACCAATCGACCACACTTTGAAGTTTGAAGCCTTTGTCGTGCTGGGTGAGTTTGTAGTTGCTGAACTGACCAAACACAATGGCTTTTTGTTGAGCCAACACGCCAGCGTGCAACAGCTGCGTGAGCATGCGTTCAATGCGGTACGGATGCTCACCCACATCTTCTAAGAACAACACGCCATTTTTGATTTGTGGGAAATAGGGCGTGCCGAGTAACGAGACCAACACAGCCAAGTTACCGCCCCACAGCACCGCATCGTGCGCCCACACACCAGCGCGCCGTTTCTCATTGGCCGTTGCGCAAACTTTGGAGAATTGCCAACCCGCGCCCTCACCCTGCCCACTGACCATGTCGTCAAAGCAGGCTTCCATGATGTCGTCAGGTTGCTCAGCACCAAAGTCTTCGCCCAATGCGGGGCCAGCCCATGTGACCGCGCCAGTTTTGGCCAGCAAGGCGTTTTGGAATGCTGTGAAGTCGCTCAGGCCCACAAACTGGGTGCCTTTGGCAATGGCTTTGGCCATTTGCTTGTATTTGATACCGGGCAAGATGCGCGTGAGGCCGTAGCCACCACGTGAAATCAAGGCAACATCTGCGCCGCTATCGGCTGCACGGTGGATGGCGGCCAGACGGGTGGCGTCATCTCCCGCAAAACGGGTGTGGCTGCTGAGTGCATCAGCGTCTAACTCGACCTCGTGACCGAGTTTTTTCAAGCGGGCCACGCCGCGTTTGAAAGCTGTTTTGTCGCGCACTGCGCCGCTGGGGGAATAGATGTAAATATGAGCCATGGCCACATTGTCGCGGCAAATTTACGCCCTAAATAGCGCCTGTAATTCAGCCGCGTTTGTAATGCAACAAACGCCCACGATAAGCGCTCAGGTCTTGCAGGGGCTCGTTCATCAGCAGTTCGGTCACACCAAAGCCCATGTTGGCCATGTCTTTGTGAAATGCGCTGCGGTTGCCACGGTTGGGGTCAACAATCAACACCTCGGCACCCTCTGCCGCATGCTCTTGGATAAAGCCCGACAGCTGCGCAGGGTGGCTGCGCTCGTACAGCACGTCACTGGCAATGAGTAAATCAAACGCGCCCAAATCCTTGTTCACCCTGCCCCAGTTGCCTATTTCGTAATGCAGCGGTGGTAACCCATTCAGCAGCAGATTGGCTTTCAAAAAAGTTTCTGTGAGCGGGTGGCAATCACTGGCAATGATGTTCCCTTCACGTCGGTGCACCACGAGGCTAGCCAGCCCCAAACCACAGCCAACTTCCAAGATGCGCTTGTCTTTGAGCACCCATGTTTGCATGAGGTCAGCCAGCTTTTGTGCAGAGGGCCAAAGCAAACCAAACAAGGGCCAAGTAGCGGACGAAATGCCTGCAGCCAACGCCAAGCCCAGCGGGTCAAAAAACTGTTGCTTGTCGAGCAGCGAGCGAATTTGTAAATCTGCCCCGCCTCCTACACCAACCCTCTGAAACTTCACTTCGTAACCGATGGTGGGTGTGGCGTTAGGCATGCTTAACTTCGTTTAGGCGGTGGCGTCGGTGCAGGTGCCACCAACAAGGTGCTCAAGGCACGAGGACCGGCCATGTGGCCTCGGTCTGGGTATGGCGCATCGCGCAAAGCGGCGGGCAGCGCAGGTGTCTCGACCCAATGAACGGGCAATTGCAAATTAGCCAGCAGCGGTCCCATCACGCGCGGCGCATGCAACGCCACCGGCGCAGGCTGCACGCTGGCCAAAAACTCGCGCAGCACTTGTGCGTGCCATTCCAAGCGATGCGTGGCGATTTTTTTTGGTTTGTCAGACAGCCCGAAGCCAGGCAAATCCAAAGCAATTGCAGGCTCTGTCGATTGCAGTTGCGATAAATATTGCACGCTCCAGCCGTCAAGCCCATGCAGATACACATGCGGTGCGGCCTGGGCTTGTGTGTGGCTGGTGCGGTTGTCAAACCAATGCAGGCGCAAGCCCTCTAAAGCTGACAAGTCAGCTGTGAAATGCGACATCGCCAAAGGTAAATCTAAGCCCGCTAACGCGCTATCTGGCGTGCGCAAAGCATCGTCACGCAAAGGCACTTTGCTCATCTGATGCTGTGCGCGCCGGTGTTCAAAAAAACTCTGCAGCACTTGCGCGCATTCGCTGGTCAGCACCCCGCCCGTGAGTTTGGTTTGGTGGTTGATTTGTTCGTGTGCAAATAAATTGAGCACAGAGCCAGCCGCACCCGTTTTGGGCTCAGTCGCGCCAAACACCACGCGTTTGAAACGCGCATGCAACGCTGCGCCGCTGCACATGGCGCAGGGCTCTAACGTCACGTACAAAGTGCAATCGTCCAGTCGGTAGTTGCCCAGCGCTAGCGCTGCAGACCGCATGGCGTTGACTTCGGCGTGCGCGGTTGGGTCATGATTGGCCAACGGCGCGTTGTGGCCAGTCGCTATCACCTGCCCTGCCCTCACCACCACTGCACCCACGGGCACTTCGCCTGCATCAGCAGCAGCGTGCGCCTGGCGCAATGCCAATTGCATGAAGCCGATGTCTTCGGGCGAATGAACCGGCGTCATGGTTGAACCATGCCGAGCTTGACCATCCAGTCAGCCAAGGCTTGTTCATCAGGTGTGCCCTGTGCGTAGGCAGCATGCATGGCTGCGTGGGATTCTGGTCGGTGTTGGTTGAGTTTGAGCTTGCATTGCAGCTCGGTGATACGCAGCTCAAACGCCACGATACCGTGAAGCATCTTGTGTTGGTAGTCTTCACCCAAACCACGCCATTGGCCGGCATAAGGTGGCTCGTGGTCGCCAATGAGTTGCTTGAGCAATCTGTCTTTGGCTGCGGGTTCTTCCACCAACGACGCCTCGACCTTGGCATGCACCGCCAAGTAGCTCCAAGTGGGCACACGTGTGAGGTCTGGGTAGACCTTAGGCGACATATAGGCCTGTGGGCCCATGAAGGTCACCAAGGCTTGGGGTCGCGACTGCAGATAGCGCCAATGTGGATTGGGTTTTGCACAGTGGCCCAACAACACATGTTGGCCATTTTGCTGCGTCAAATGAAGGGGGATGTGCGTGACAAATGGGAATCCATCGTCGTCCACACTGATGAGGCTTGCAAACGGATGCGCCCGCATAAGAGCGAGCGCATGGGCCTCATCTTTGGCTTTGAACTGCGGGGGCAGGTACACGCCAAATAACCGCTGAGCGGGTCCGTTTAGAAACGACGCTTGACAGCTGGGCCTGGGCCCTTGCCTTCGATGTGACGGAACGTCACACGAGCTTTGTTCATGTCGTAGGGCGACAGTTCAACCGTAACTTTATCGCCTTCGATGATGCGGATGCGGTGCAGGCGCATTTTGCCGGCGGTGTATGCGATCAGTGAGTGACCGTTTTCCAGGGTGACGCGGTAGCGAGAGTCGGGCAAGACCTCGTGTACGACACCCTTCATTTCGATCATTTCTTCTTTTGC
>CANGOY010000114.1 GCA_947455585.1 Comamonadaceae bacterium | reverse complement strand
ATGAGGTTGCCGGGGAAGTTGTCCATTATTCGATGTTCTGTACTTGTTCGCGGAGTTGTTCGATCAACACTTTCATGTCCACCGAAATACGGGTCATTTCCATGGTGGCTGACTTCGAGCCCAAAGTGTTGGCCTCGCGGTGCAGCTCTTGAATCAGGAAGTCCAAACGCTTGCCCACACCTTCGGCCTTGCCGCCTTTGGCCAGCAAGTCGTCCATCTCGTCAAAGTGCGACACCAAGCGGGTCAGCTCTTCGGCCACGTCAATGCGAATGGCAAACGAGGTGGCCTCAGTCAAAGCACGGTCTTGCGCGGCTTCGGGCAGGGCCGTGCCTTCGGTCAAGGCCATGGCTTCGCGCCATCGCTCTAAAAACTTGAGGCGTTGTTGTTCCACCAGATGTGGTACCAGCGGCGCGGCCTGTGTGGCCAGCACGCGCAGTTGGCCAATGCGATCACGCAGGGTTTGCGCCAAACGTGCGCCTTCGCGCTCGCGGGCGTCGCTCAGTTGGGTCAGGGTGGTTTGGGCTAGCTTCAGCACCGCGGGACCAATGTCGGCGGGCGCGGCAGATTGGGCAGTGGCCAAGCGCAACACATCGGCCACCGACAGGCCGTTGGCCTTTGGCAAGTGAGCGTGTACCAGCTCTTGCAGGCCCAGCAGGCGTTGCAGCAGGGCAGGGGTGGGCTCGGAAAAGCTGGTGTCAGCCGTGCTTTCAATGTTGGCGCGCACTTCCACTTTGCCGCGCTTGAGGTGCTTGGTCACCAGCTCGCGCATGGCGGCCTCGTGCTGGCGCAGCTCTTCGGGCATCTTGAACGTCAGGTCTAGAAAGCGGCTGTTGACCGAGCGAATTTCTAGCCCCAAGCGCAGGGCTGGGCTGTTGGCGGTGTCTGAAGGTAGCTCGGTTTGCGCGCTGGCATAACCGGTCATGCTGTAAATGGGCATGGGGTGGCGTTTCGTATCAAAGGCTAGATTATCTCAGGCTCTCCGTTTCAGTTTTTTGACGAAGGGGCGGGGTATTCGGATTGGTCGACAATTGGCGGTTAACCGAACCTCATATCAACATAAATAAACGCTTGATTCAAAGCTATCAACAATGACCACCACCTTGCCCGCCTCTCGCCACACCCGTGCTGCAGACCAACTGCGCCCCGTGCGCATCACCCGCAACTACACCATTCACGCCGAAGGCTCGGTGCTGATTGAGTTTGGCCACACCAAAGTGCTGTGTACCGCGTCGGTGGAAGAAAAAGTGCCTGGCCACAAAAAAGGCTCGGGCGAAGGTTGGGTCACCGCCGAATACGGCATGCTGCCCCGCGCCACCCACACCCGCAGCGACCGCGAAGCCGCACGCGGCAAGCAGTCGGGCCGCACCCAAGAAATTCAGCGCCTGATTGGCCGCTCGATGCGCGCCGTGTTTGACCTGAAGAAACTGGGCGAACGCACCATCCATTTGGACTGCGACGTGTTGCAAGCCGACGGCGGCACACGCACGGCCAGCATCACCGGCGCGTTTGTGGCCGCACAAGACGCGGTGAACAAGCTCATTGCCGCAGGCAAGATTTCTGAGAGCCCCATCACCCAAGGTATTGCCGCTATTTCGGTGGGCATGTTGGGCGACTTGCCTTTGCTCGATTTGGAATACACCGAAGACTCAGGCTGCGACACCGACATGAATGTGGTCATGACCAGCGCTGGCCACTATGTTGAAGTGCAAGGCACTGCCGAAGGTCTGCCTTTCACCCGTGACCAAATGAACGCCTTGTTGGCCTTGGCCGAAAAAGGCGTGCGCGAACTCATCGCCATGCAGCAAGAATCCTTGCAGTCTTGATTCACAGCTTTGCTTTAAACCTATGACACTGGCGTTGAAAAAAATCGTTCTGGCCTCTAACAACAAAGGTAAGCTCGCCGAGTTGCAAGCCATGTTTGCGCCGTTGGGCGTCGAGTTGGTGCGCCAAGGCGATTTGCACATTGGCGAAGCCGAAGAGCCGTTTCACACCTTTGTAGAAAACGCCTTGGCCAAAGCCCGCCACGCCGCGCGTGAAAGCGGCTTGCCCGCCGTGGCCGACGACGCGGGCCTGTGCGTCGATGCTTTCGGCGGCCTGCCTGGCGTGCAAACCGCCTACTACGCCACCCAGTTTGGCTACGAGAAAAGCGACGACAACAACGTGCGCGCCTTGCTAGAGCAAATGGCCAACATCGACAACCGCCGCGCCGCTTTGGTCAGCACCCTCGTGGCCGTACGCCATCCGGATGACCCCGAGCCGCTCATTGCCGTGGGCCGAGCGGTGGGTGAAATTACCCGTGCGCCTGTGGGCAGCAATGGCTTTGGCTTTGACCCCATCATGTTCATCCCGCGCTTTGGCAAAACCTTTGCCGAGCTGCCCATCGAAGTGAAAAACGCCAACAGCCACCGTGGCCAAGCCGCGCAGCAAATGTTGGCGCTCATGCGTGAGCATTGGTTTGGTTGAACTTTGCTTGAAACCACTTCAATGACCCAAGACATCCAACACCTCATGCGCCCGGGCACGCTGTCGCTCAGCAGCTTGCCGCCGCTCTCGCTGTATGTGCATTTGCCGTGGTGCTTGAAGAAGTGCCCGTATTGCGATTTCAACTCGCACGAAGCGCAAAGCAGCGTAGGTGGCGAGCTGCCCGAGCAGCGCTACCTCGATGCCTTGTGTGCCGACCTTGAACACAGCCTGCCCCTCATCTGGGGCCGCAGTGTGCACAGCATTTTCATTGGGGGTGGCACACCCAGCTTGTTTTCGCCTGCCGCGATTGAGCGGCTCATCAGCGACATGCGTGCGCGTTTGCGCCTAGAGGCCGATTGCGAAATCACGCTAGAGGCCAACCCCGGCACGTTTGAAAAAGACCGCTTCCGCGCTTTCCGCGCCGCAGGCGTCACTCGCTTGTCGGTAGGCGTGCAAAGCTTCAACGACCAACACTTGCAAGCCTTGGGCCGCGTGCACAACCGCGCCCAAGCCATTGCCGCGGTCGAAGAAGCACGTGAAGCCTTCGACACCTTCAACCTCGACCTGATGTACGCCTTGCCCGGCCAAACGCTGGCGCAGTTAGACGAAGACCTTGACATGGCCTTGTCGCTTGCGCCCCCGCATTTGTCGGTGTACCACCTCACCATCGAGCCCAACACCGTGTTTGCCAAATTCCCGCCGCAAGTGCCGGAGGACGATGACGCCTACGCCATGCTCGACCGCATCACCGAGCGCACCGCCGCCGTGGGCCTGCACCGCTACGAAGTGTCGGCCTACGCCAAAGACAACCACCGCTGCCGGCACAACCTCAACTACTGGCAGTTTGGCGATTACTTAGGCATTGGCGCTGGCGCACACAGCAAGCTCAGCTTTGCCCACCGCGTGCTGCGCCAAGTGCGCAACCGCGACCCGCGCCTGTTCATGGACCACGCGTTAGACACCACCCGCCCAGACCGCGCCGTAGCCCAAAGCACCGAGGTCGCGCGAGCTGAGTTGCCCTTTGAATTCATGCTTAACGCTTTGCGCCTGCGCCACGGCTTTTCGTTAGCTGACTTCACCGACCGCACGGGCCTGCCCGTGACTGCCATTCAGGCCGCGCTGAAAGAGGCCGAAGCCAAAGGCCTCATCACGCGGGACTTTCAGCGCGTGGTGCCCACCGAGCGCGGCTTTGATTTCTTGAGCGATTTGCAATCTTTGTTTTTGCCAGAGGCCTGAACCCGAAAAACAGGTCAAACTGCCATTACAATCTCGCCTGAAATTCAACAAGGAAGCGTGGCAGAGCGGTTGAATGCACCGGTCTTGAAAACCGGCGAGGGTGTGAGCCCTCCGTGAGTTCGAATCTCACCGCTTCCGCCAAATTTTAAAAAACCAACTCATTGCAGTTGGTTTTTTTATTTCTGCAGTTGCAGAAAACATAAAGGCAACTCGTGTTCAAAAATGTGATGATGTATCGAATCGGTGAGGGCTGGAGCCCAAGCCTTGAGCAAATCGAACAGGCGTTAGACGCCGAGCGTTTTGTGCCTTGCGGCGCAAGCCAAGAAAAAGCGATTGGCTGGGTCGAGCCTCGTGGCGAAGCACATGGCCCGTTGGTGGAGGCGGTGAGCGGTCAGCGCATTTTGAAGCTCAAGATCGAAACCAAAGGCGTGCCCGGATCCATCGTCACACGCAAAGCCAAAGAGCGCAGCGCGGTGATTGAAGCCACCGAAGGCCGCAAGCCCGGCAAAAAGGAAATGAAGGAAATCAAAGAGGACGTGAAGATGTCTTTGATGCCCATGGCCTTCAGCAAAGAGTCGTCGGTGCTGGTGTGGATCGACCCCGCCACCCACCTGATGGTGATGGACGCAGGCAGCCAAGCCAAAGCGGACGAGGTGGTGACGATGCTCATCAAATCATTCGCCGGTTTGAGCTTGACCTTGATCAACACACAAATGTCGCCACAGTCGGCCATGGCTTCTTGGTTGATCACGCAAGAGTCGCCTGCTGCATTCAGCGTGGACCGCGAATGTGAGTTGAAGGCTGCTGATGAATCGAAGTCCGTGGTGCGCTATGTGCGCCACCCGCTGGATACCGACGAGGTGAAGCAGCACGTAGAAGGCGGCAAGCTGCCCACGCGTTTGGCGTTGACGTGGGAGGGACGTGTGTCGTTCTCGTTGACCGAGGCGATGCAGCTCAAAAAGGTGGCCTTCTTAGATGTGGTGTTTGAAGCCACCTCCACCGAAAAAGACGAAGGCTTTGATGCCGACGTGGCCATTGCCACAGGCGAGTTGAGCAAGTTGCTGCCCGACTTGTTAGAGGCTTTGGGCGGCGAGATGGCGCTGGGCTAAACACCAGCGGTGTGTGATGCGAATTAACCTTGTCACCCCATTTGCCGAGAAGGATGCGGCCAAGGCGCTAGGCGCGCGTTGGGACGCCGCCAAAAAGTGCTGGTACATCGTGGATGTGGATGACCTGACGCCGTTCATGCGTTGGATTGCTAACCTGGATGCAGCCCAAGACACGGGCGCTATAGCGGGTACGAGCCCTAAAGCAAGCGCCAAGGCTTCGGTGGTGAAGACAAAGCCACCCGTGGCCTTTAAACCCGCCGAAGAGGTGCCGCATTGCGGCTGCCCAGTGTTGCCGTGGGAAGACTGCGAGCACTCGCTGGCGAAGCGCCTGAATTAGTCGGTAATCAACTCTGCGTTCAAGCGGCGTGCGCGTGGGTCCACGTAGTAACCACCAAACTCGGTGTAGCGCAGCGCGTGTTGCTGGCATTGGCCGCAGACGTGTACATCGCAGCGGTTGTACGGGAAAAACTTCAAGGCCACAGGCGCATCGGCTGATTCGTAGCGGGTGCCGTTTGGGTGCTGCTCTTCAAACGTGGGTTCATACACATCGGGGTCGCGCATGGTGGCCACGTGGGTCATGTGCTGCGCTGGCCACACGGCGTCGCTCACGCTCTCCCAGCCTACGCAATGTTGCAGGCTGCATTGGCAGGGCGTGTGGGGTATGTCGGCCAGTTGGCGCAGTGCCTCGGGCGTGTTTAAAAACGGTACAGAACTCATAGCGGCAGAGCCTACCACTGCGTTGATGTGTGAAAGTTCCAAAAACAAAAAAGCCCTGCAGGGCTTTTTGCTGTCGCGCACGAGTCGCGACGGGGCTGGGTGCAATTACTTGCGCTTGGCCAATGCTTCAACGTTGCGGTGTGCATCGCCAGTGAACAACTGACGTGGACGGCCGATTTTGTATTCGGGGTCGCTGATCATTTCGTTCAACTGAGCGATCCAGCCCACGGTACGTGCCAAGGCGAAGATGCCGGTGAACAAGTTCACTGGAATGCCGATGGCGCGTTGCACGATGCCAGAGTAGAAGTCGACGTTGGGGTAGAGCTTGCGGCTGACGAAGTATTCGTCTTCCAAAGCGATCTTTTCCAAGGCCTTGGCCAACTTGAACAAGGGGTCGTTCTCGAGGCCGAGTTCTTTCAACACTTCGTCACAAGTTTCTTGCATCAACTTGGCGCGTGGGTCATAGTTTTTGTAAACGCGGTGACCAAAGCCCATAAGCTTGACGCCAGAGTTTTTGTCTTTGACCAGTTCCATGAACTCGCCGACTTTAGAAATGCCACCCATTTTTTGGATGTCTTCCAACATGTTCAAGCAAGCTTCGTTGGCGCCGCCGTGAGCTGGGCCCCACAAGCAAGCCACACCTGCAGCGATGGCTGCAAATGGGTTGGTGCCTGACGAACCGCACAAACGCACAGTCGAGGTCGAAGCATTTTGCTCGTGGTCTGCGTGCAAGGTGAAGATGCGGTCCATGGCGCGCTCGAGCACGGGGTTGACCACATACTCTTCGCAAGGCGTACCAAACATCATGCGCAAGAAGTTGCCTGCGTAGCTCAGGT
>CANGOY010000113.1 GCA_947455585.1 Comamonadaceae bacterium | reverse complement strand
GCATGCATTTCAGGCGTGACATCGACCAACATGGCCGACATCGACAACTCGGTGCCGAGGTAGTGAATCTCTGTCAAGTAGTGGCGTAAGGCCACATCGCATTGGCGGCGCAGAGCGAAGCGCAAGGTGTCGGCGTTGACGTTGGGGTTGCCATCGCGGTCGCCACCAATCCATTGGCCCATGCGTAAGAAGCTGTGCACATGCGCTTGACCCAACTCGGCTTCGAGGTCGGCGTAGAGCTTAGGAATTTCGCTCAAGAAAGTGGACTCGTAATAGCTCAGCGCGTTTTCAATTTCATCCGACACCGTGAGCTTGGTGAAACGCAGCAAACGCGTTTGCCACAACTGCAACACGCGTGCGCGCAGTTGCATTTCATTGGCTGCGAGTTCGCGCAGAGCTAACGCATCTGGGGCTTTTGCAGAAGCGTGCAGGGCAGAACGAGATTTGATGTCGTCACGCAAACCCAACAGCTGCGCAATGCCACGTTCGGCATCCAAGATGCTTTTGCGTTGCACTTCGGTCGGGTGTGCAGTGAGCACGGGCGACACATGGCTGTGAGCCAGTGTTTGCACAATGTTCTTTGGTGCAATGCCTGCGGCCTTGAGTCGGCTCAATGCCACCGTGAGGCTGCCTTCTTGTGTGTCGCCCGCACGCTCGTGTATGGCGCGACGGCGAATGTGGTGGCGGTCTTCTGCGAGGTTGGCCAAGTGGCTGAAATATGTGAAGGCGCGAATCACGCTGACCGTGGCCTCGGCGCTGAGCGAGGCCAAGAGTTTCTTCAAGGACTTGTCGGCATTGGCATCGGAGTCGCGACGAAAGGCCACAGAGAGTTTGCGCACTTGTTCGACCAACTCATAGGCATCTTTGCCTTCTTGTTCGCGAATCACGTCGCCCAAGATGCGGCCTAAGAGTCGAATGTCTTCCACTAACGGACGTTCATTTTCTTTGGCTTGCTGAGTGGCTTTCGCAGCAGCGGTTGGTTTGGCTTTGGCTGAAGTTTTGTCAGTCATGTGGTGCTCTAGTTTGTGATGTTTGAATTTGGTTCTTGCGTTTGATTGCTGTGCTCGCTTGGCTACAGGGGAATGCGCAGGTTCCTCATGCTGGAGTACCAGAAATCGTCACCTGCGCATTCCCCTGCAGCCAAGCTGCGAAGTCGCGAGCTTGCATGCATAAGAGCGCTAGTGGAGCAATGTGTAAAAAATTGAAATTTCGCATTCGGTGACTTTTTCTTCGATAACCAGAAGTGACGTAGCTGGCGGAGCGGCAGTTGACGATTTCTGGTACTCCAGCATGAGGAAACTGCCGCTCCGTCAGCTGCGTCAGCCAAGCCGGAGAAAAATGAAGTTACTGCCATTGCGTCAAAGACAAAGCCTGCGAAGCCCCTTGCAGAGCCGGCGATACAGGGCTGTGTATGACCCACGTCGGCACATCCTGCAAATACTTTTTGAACCGACCTTTGGCCTCGAAGCGTTCACGAAATGGCGATGCATCAAAGCGCTCACCCAAACGCGGCACAATGCCGCCCCCGATGTAAATACCACCGCGTGCGCCCAAGGTCAAAGCCAAGTCACCCGCTACCGAACCCAAGAAACCGCAAAACATATCTAGAGCCTCGTTGGCCGTTGAGGTGGCCACATCTTGTGCCCGTTCAATCACTTCAGCAGGCGTTGTAATTTCGCGCCCTTGGCCGTCTTTCAAATCACACAGGGCGTGATACAGGTCCACCAAACCCGCGCCAGAAATTACGCGCTCGGCAGACACATGGCCGTAGCGTTTTTGCAATTGCTGGATGGCTGCAAACTCGTGCTCAGTGCTCGCGGTCAAACTCACATGGCCGCCTTCACCTGCAATGGGAATCCACTTGTGTTGATAGCCCACAGGAAACAAACCCGACACACCTAAACCCGTGCCTGGACCAATCAAACCAATGGCTGCATCAGGTGCGGCGGTGCCGCTGCCTACTTGGCGTTTTTGCGAATCGGGTAACAGCGTGAGCGATAAAGCCAGTGCAGTGAAGTCATTGAGCAACAAGAAGCGCGAGACGCCCAAGCCATCACGCAAGGCATTCACTGAGAACTTCCAGTGGTGGTTGGTCATGGCCACTTGGTCACCTGTGACGGGGTTGGCAATGCCAAACGCAGCGCAGGGTGGGGCGCTCAAGCCATGAGCGGTGAGATACGTTTGTGCGGCTGCCAGCAGCGATTCGTGTTCGGCGCAGGGCAGCACTTGAACGTGGGTGATGGGCGCATCTTCAGCCGCTTGCCAACCAAACCGGGCATTGGTGCCGCCGATGTCGCCCAGCAAGCGCGGATAAGCTGTTGCGTTGGCAGCAGCTGGATCGCGAGACTCAAACATGCGTCACGCTTTCAGGCGTGCCGCTTCGGCTGCTTCGATGTCCTTGGCCATTTTCTTGCCCAGCTCGACGCCCCATTGGTCGTAGGCATGAATGCCCCAGATGGCAGCTTGGCAGAACACTTTGTGTTCGTACAAGGCCATGAGCGCACCCATGCTGCGTGGCGTGAGGGCGTCCACCCAAATGGTGGTGCTGGGCACGTTGCCGGGGTAGCTGCGGTGTGGGGCCAAGCGTTGCACTTCTGATTCGTCCATGCCGCTGTCTCGCAGCTCTTTCATGGTTTCTTCGGGTGTGCGGCCAATGGCCAAAGCTTGCGCTTGCGCTTGCATGTTGAGCAGCACCACGCGGTGGTGTTCAGCAGCAAACGGCAAGGGGCTGCGTTCGGTGCGCAAACCAATGAAGTCCATCGGCACCAAGTGCTTGCCTTGGTGGATGAGCTGGAAGTACGCGTGCTGGCCGTCAATGCCTAAGCCGCCCCACAACACAGGAGCAGTGGCCACTTCGACAGGGCTGCCATCGACGTGCGTGCCTTTGCCGTTGGACTCCATGTCCATCTGTTGCAAGAACGAGGCGAACTTGCCCAAGGGCGATGCATAGGGCGCAATGTTGTGCGTAGTAGCGCCTAAGAAGTTACGGTTCCACACGCCGAACAATGCCATGAGCAAAGGTAAGTTTTGGTCAGACGGTGCCGTCATGAAGTGCTCGTCCATCGCGCGTGCACCCAAGAGCATGTCTTGGAAAGCGAAGGCACCAATCGAGATGGCCAACGGCAAGCCAATGGCAGACCAAACCGAGTAACGGCCACCGACCCAGTCCCAAAAACCAAAGGTGTGCTCGGGGGTGAAGCCTTGTGCAGCTGAGATTTGTGGGTTGGCTGTCACGGCAATGAGGTGCTTGCCCAGTTGGTCTTCAGGGCAGCCACCATCGGTCAACCAACGTTTGGCAGAGGCAGCCAAGGTCATGGTTTCTTGCGTGGTGAAAGTTTTGCTTTGCACCACAAACGCGGTGCGTGCAGGGTTGAGGTGGGCCAAGGTGGTGTAGAGGCTCCATGCGTCCACGTTGGACACATAGTGCACACGCACTTTGTTTTTGAAGCTATCACGCGTCAAGTGGCTAAGCGCTTCGGTGGTCATGCGAGGCCCCAAGTCTGAGCCGCCAATGCCGAGGTTGACCACGTCGGTGATGGACTCACCGCCGCAGCCTTTCATGTGGCCTTCGCGTACTTTCTCGGCAAAGGTGCACACGCGGTGCAACTCGTTTGCCACTTGTTTGGAAATTTCATGACCCCACGGTGGGTTGGGTACGTGGCTGCCGCGCAGGGCGACGTGCAATACAGCGCGTTGTTCGGTGGCGTTGATAGGCTCGCCTTTGAACATGGCTTGCGCTTGTGGCATGACGTGTGATTCGTCGGCCAAAGCTAACAACTGTTGCATCACTTCGCGTGTGACGCGTTGGCGCTCGTAGTCGATGCTGATGCCTGCGCCGCTGGCATGTAAGGCCGCGTTGCGCTCTGGGCTTTTCAGCAACTCACGCAAGTGGGGTTGAGGACTTTGGGCCAAAGTTTGTAGGGCTTGCCACGCTTGGCGTTTTTGTGGGGGGACGAATGAAGTCATGTTTAGATTTTCGTCAAATTTATTGGGTTTCTCGAATCAAGCGAGTGAAACTTTTGATGTGGCTTTGAATTAATTGGCGCTGGCACTCGTGCTGATATTTGCAGCGGCAATGGCTTCACGCGCCAAACGGGTGATTTCGGCCCAATCACCGCGCTCGACGGCATCTACGGGTGTGAGCCATGAACCACCAACCATGGCTACATTGGGCTGTTTCAAGAACTCACCCATGTTGGCCAGCGACACACCGCCCGTGGGGCAAAAGCGCATATCGCCCAGGGGGCCGCCCATGGCTTTGAGCATGGCCAAGCCACCGGCTTGTGCTGCGGGAAAGAGTTTGACCAAGCCAAAGCCGTAGTCGCGTGCCGCCATCACTTCGCCTGGCGTCATCACACCTGGCATGAAGGGCAGTTCGCATTGAATGGCGGCTTGCACGAGCGCATCGGTCATGCCAGGTGAGAGCGCAAAGCTGGCACCTGCGTTTTGCACGCGCACCATTTCTTCGGCACGTGTGACGGTGCCTGCGCCCACATGCATTTGCGGCACGTGCTTGGCAACTTGCTCAATCGCGGGCAAACCTGCGGCGTGGCGCAAGGTGATTTCCATCACGTCCACCCCGCCCTCTAGCAGTGCATGTGCCATAGGCACAGCTTGGTCAGGGTGGGTGATGACGATGACAGGCACCACGCGTGAGGTGAACGCAGGGCGTGTGAAAGCTGGATTGTGTTGGGACATATTGAATGTGCTTCAGACGTTTGTGAACAAAGGCGATGCGCCTTCTTCGGCCAGCGCGGCATTGGCTCGGAACAGCGCAAAGAGGTCACGGCCTGTGCCGTGTTGGTTGCCAGACAAGTCAGGGGTGGGCGCAGTGCGTGCCGCGAGTTCAGCATCGCTGACTTCTAGCTGCAACGTTTGGGTATCGCAGTCCAGCGCAATCATGTCGCCGTCTTGCACTTTGCCAATCAGGCCGCCGTTCACAGACTCGGGGCTGAGGTGAATCGCTGCAGGCACTTTGCCCGATGCACCCGACATGCGGCCATCGGTAACCAAGGCCACTTTGAAACCTTTGTCTTGCAACACGCCCAACACAGGCGTGAGGCGGTGCAGCTCGGGCATGCCGTTAGCTTGTGGGCCTTGGTTGCGCACCACGGCCACAAAGTCGCGTTCAAGCTTACCTTCTTTGAACAACACACCGAGTTGCTTTTGGTCTCTCAGCACGATGGCAGGGGCACGCACTTGGCGATGCTCAGGTTTGACGGCAGACACTTTCACCACGGCACGACCCAAATTGCCTTTGAGCAAACGCAAGCCACCATCGGCGCTGAAGGGTTGGGTGACTGGGCGCAGCACCGCTTCGTCAGCAGACTTAGCAGGCACATCGCGCCAATCGAGTTGACCGTTAAGCGCGGGGTTGAGCCAAGGCTCCACGGTATAGCGGTGCAAGCCTTGGCCCATGATGGTGTGCACATCGTCGTGCAACAAACCTGCGCTGAGCAACTGGGCCATGAGATAGCCCATGCCGCCTGCAGCTTGGAAGTGGTTCACGTCAGCGCTGCCATTGGGGTACACGCGGGCCAGCAGGGGCACGCAAGCCGAGAGGTCTGAAAAGTCATCCCAATTCACCATCAGGCCGGCTGCTCGCGCCATCGCCACGATGTGCAGTGTGTGGTTGGTCGAGCCACCAGTAGCCAGTAAACCCACGATGCCGTTGACGATGACCTTGGCGTTGATTTGGTAGCCCACGCCGGTTTCTTTGTCTTGCGACAAGGCCACAGCGCGTTTGACGGATTCGATGGTGAGGGCTTCACGCAGCGGCGAGCCTGGGTTCACAAATGACGAGCCGGGCAAATGCAGGCCCATGATTTCCATGAGCATTTGGTTGGAGTTGGCTGTGCCATAAAACGTGCAGGTGCCAGCGCTGTGGTAGGCCGCTTGTTCGGCTTCTAGCAGCACCTCGCGGCTGACCAAGCCTTGTGCGTATTGCTGACGCACTTTGGCTTTGTCGTCGTTGGATAAACCCGAGGTCATCGGGCCAGCCGGCACAAACACCGCAGGCAAATGGCCAAACTGCAGCGCGCCGATGAACAGGCCGGGCACGATTTTGTCGCACACGCCCAAGAACAACGCGGCATCAAACACGTTGTGCGACAAGCCCAAGGCTGTCGCCAAAGCAATCACATCGCGCGAGAACAACGACAGCTCCATGCCGTCTTCGCCTTGGGTCACACCGTCGCACATGGCGGGTACGCCACCAGCCACTTGTGCGGTTGCACCCGCAGCACGAGCGGCGGCGCGAATTTTTTCTGGGTAGTGCTCATACGGTTGGTGCGCCGAGAGCATGTCGTTGTAGGCGGTGATGATGCCAACGTTGGGTTGACGCTCTTGGCGCAACACCAGTTTG